>NZ_JAWNFK010000003.1:29510-286132 GCF_034107965.1 Enterobacter sp. 61D5 | reverse complement strand
TGTTAAAGAGCAGTGCCGCTTTGCTTTTCGCTGCGGCGCGGGGTGTGCATATTACGCTTTCCCGCTTCAGAGTCAAGCGTTTATTTTCGCTTTTCTCTGCTGACCCGGCGGCGTGTGTGCCGTTGTTCCGTGTCAGTGGAGGCGCATTATAGGGAGTTATTCCGACGTGACAAGAGGAAATTTAAAAAAAGTTTCCATCCGCGTTTTTTTTCACCAACAGAGGTGAAATCGAGCTACAAATTGTTCTATTTGATGTATCTGCAACCACAATCACATTCGAGGTGGCATAATTATCAGCATGAATCTTTAAGGAATAAAAGCGATGCCATTAAGCGCACAACAGCTGGCCGCCCAAAAAAACCTGTCGTACGTGCTGGCAGAAAAGCTGGCTCAGCGGATTTTAGCGGGTAAATATGCCCCGGGCAGCATCCTGCCGGGTGAGATGGAGCTGGGTGAGCAGTTTGGGGTGAGCCGTACCGCCGTTCGCGAAGCGGTGAAAACCCTGACGGCAAAAGGCATGGTGCTTCCACGCCCTCGCATTGGCACACGCGTGATGCCACAGAGTAACTGGAATTTTCTCGATCAGGAGCTGCTCTCCTGGTGGATGACGGAAGATAACTTTCACCAGGTCGTCGATCACTTTCTGGTGATGCGCAGCAGCCTTGAACCTCAGGCATGTCTGCTTGCCGCCACGCTAGGAACCGCAGAGCAGAAAGCACAGCTTAACGCGCTGATGGAAGAGATGGTGTTCCTGAAAAAGCACTTCAACCGCGAACGCTGGGTTGAGGTTGATATGGCCTGGCATGAACACATCTATATGATGAGCGCCAATCCGTTTCTCACCTCTTTTGCCTCTTTATTTCATTCGGTGTATCACACCTACTTTACCTCTATTACACAAAACGAAGTGGTAAAACTGGATTTGCACCAGGCGATAGTTGATGCCATCCAGGAAAGCGACGGGCAGCGAGCCCTGAGTGCGTGCCAGGCATTGCTGGCCGCGCCAACCCACCAGCAGGTAAATAAATGACAACGAAAAAAGCGCGCAGCATGGCCGGATTGCCGTGGATTGCAGCCATGGCGTTTTTTATGCAGGCACTGGATGCCACCATCCTCAACACAGCGCTTCCCGCTATTGCGCAAAGCCTTAACCGCTCCCCGCTGGCGATGCAGTCCGCCATCATCAGCTACACCCTGACGGTCGCAATGTTAATTCCGGTCAGCGGCTGGCTGGCCGACCGCTTTGGCACCCGCAGAGTTTTCATGCTGGCTGTAACACTCTTTACGCTCGGTTCGCTGGCCTGTGCGCTCTCCTCATCCTTAACGGAGCTGGTTATCTTTCGCGTATTGCAGGGCATTGGCGGCGCGATGATGATGCCGGTGGCGCGTCTTGCCTTGCTGCGAGCCTACCCCAGGAGCGAACTGCTTCCCGTGCTCAACTTCGTCACCATGCCGGGCCTGGTTGGCCCGATTCTTGGCCCGGTACTCGGTGGCGTATTTGTCACCTGGGCAAGCTGGCACTGGATCTTCCTGATTAATATTCCAATTGGCGTTGCGGGGCTGCTGTATGCCCGCAAATATATGCCGAACTTCACCACGCCAAGGCGCAGCTTCGACATGGGAGGCTTTTTCCTGTTTGGCCTGAGCCTGGTGTTATTCTCCAGCGGAATGGAGCTGTTTGGCGAGAAGATCGTCGCGACGTGGTTAGCGCTCTCCGTTATCCTCGGCGGTATTCTGTTATTCCTTCTTTATATACGTCACGCGCGCCGTCACCCGACGCCGTTAATCTCCCTGGGGCTCTTTAACACCCGAACGTTTTCCGTTGGGATTGCAGGGAACATTGCGTCTCGTCTGGGGACGGGCTGTGTGCCGTTCCTGATGCCATTGATGCTGCAGGTGGGTTTCGGCTACCCGGCCCTGATTGCTGGCTGCATGATGGCGCCCACGGCAATGGGCTCGATTCTGGCAAAATCAACCGTGACACAGGTGCTGCGCTGGTTTGGCTATCGTAAGACGCTGGTTGGCGTGACGGTCTTTATCGGTCTGATGATTGCGCAGTTCTCGCTGCAATCCGCCGCGTTACCCGTCTGGATGCTGATCCTGCCGCTGTTTGTGCTGGGCATGGCGATGTCGACGCAGTTCACGTCGATGAACACCATCACCCTCGCCGACCTGACTGACGAGAACGCCAGCAGCGGCAACAGCGTGCTGGCGGTAACGCAACAGCTGTCGATCAGTTTAGGGGTTGCCGTGAGTGCAGCGGTGCTGCGGTTTTATGAAGGTTTTGACAGCACAAATACCGTTGAGCAGTTCCACTATACCTTTATCACCATGGGCGCACTTACCGTGGTATCGGCGCTGGTCTTTATGCTGTTAAAACCGAAAGATGGCCGAAACCTGATTAAAGAGCGTCACAAAGAGAAAGCTAAACCGAACCGCGTTCCATCAGAACAGGAGTAAGCTGCAGGCGTTGCTGTTGCAGCGTGGGCTGCGCCATACGGTGGATCAACACATCGATGGCCAGCTCGCCCAGTTCATCCTTCGGCTGATGGATCGTGGTCAACGGCGGCGTCATGTAGCTGGCCAGTTCGATATCGTCATAGCCAATCACCGCCATATCATCAGGCACGCGTAGCCCCGCCTGATACAACGCCTGGTAGGCACCAAACGCCATCGCGTCGTTACCAATAAACACCGCCTGCGGACGCGGCTTTAGCGCCAGCAGTTTCTGCATCGCCTCGAAACCGCCGTTAAATTCAAAATCACCGGTGATCCGGTAGCCATCAGGAATGGCAAGGCCCGCTCGCTCCATAGCGGAGAGATACCCTTCCAGACGCAAACGCGCCGGAGTTTTATCCAGCGGCCCCGTAATACAGGCAATGCGAGTGTGTCCTTTATCAATCAGGTGCTGAGTCGCCATATCACCGCCCAGCAGGGAGTTATCCTGAATGAGATCGCTGGTTCCGTCGAACGGCGCCCAGTCCATCATCACGGTGGGAATTGAAGGATAACGCTGGATGATCTCTTTCGAGGGCTGGTGCGTTTCGGTGCAGAGCAGCAATAGTCCGTCGACGCGTTTTTGCATCAGCGTTTCCAGGTTACGATTCATGCGCTGCTCGTCGCCCTCGGTATTGCACAGCACCAGGCTGTAGCCACGCTCGAAGCAGCTGCGCTCCACGCCGCGAACCAGTTCTGAATAAAAGGGATTGGTACTCGCGGTGATCAGCATACCGATGGTGCGCGTCTGGTTGAGCTTAAGGCTGCGCGCCAGCGCAGACGGCGCATAGTTGAGTTCTTTTACCGCAGCTTCAACTTTCTCCCTAATCGCCTCGCTGACGAAGCGATCGTTGTTTATAACGTGGGAGACCGTCGAGGTAGAAACGCCCGCCATGCGGGCGACATCTTTCATTGTGGCCAAGCGTTACCCCTGCTGACTTAAGAATTCATCGATCTCTTTACGCCACGGAACGGAAGGCTGGGCGCCTTTGCGCGTCACCGCAATCGCGGCAGCAGCGTGTGCGAAGCGAATAGCGTCATCCATTCTCTTGCCTTCCAGCAGCGCGGTGACCAGTGCACCGTTAAAGGTATCTCCCGCTGCGATGGTATCAATCGCTTTGACCTTAAAGCCCGGCACGCGACGGCCTTCGCCATTGACGCTTGCCCACACGCCACGGCTACCAAGGGTGATAATCACGGTGCCGATGCCCTTATCATGCAGTGCACGCGCGGCTCGCGCGGCATCGTCATCATTTTCTACGCGAATGCCCGTCAGCTTTTCGGCTTCGGTTTCGTTCGGCGTAATGATGTCCACCAGCGCCAGCAGCTCGTCTGATAATACACGGGCTGGGGCCGGGTTAAGTACGACAGTGGTATGATTTTCATGCGCAATTTTCGCGGCGGCCAGCACGCTTTCAACCGGTGACTCCAGTTGCATGAGCAGGGCTTCCGCTCCTGCGATGATGACACGTTGCGCTTCTACGCGCTCCGTCGTCAGCGCAGCGTTAGCACCCGCATGAATACCGATGACATTCTCACCTTCAGCATTGACGAAAATCAGCGCCACGCCGGTCGATTCCCCTGCAACAACGCTGACCGGTGCGATATCAATATTGTCGCTCGCCAGCTGTTTGCGTACGCGCTCACCGGTATCGTCATCACCCGTGCAGGCGATAAACGCAATATTCGCCCCGCTACGACCGGCAGCGACGGCCTGGTTGGCGCCTTTACCGCCAAATGCCACCTGATACTGGTTACCCGTGACGGTTTCGCCCGGTGCAGGGAACGATTCAAGGTTAAGAATGTGATCGGCATTGATACTGCCAAGGACGACGAGGTTGCCTGCGGTTTTCATGGTTGGGTTGTCCATCTGAGAGCGCCACCGGTGTTACCCGGTGGCGTATGCCACACTTTTCTTTATTGGTGTCCCTCAGGCAGCCAGCGACTGCCTGATCCGCCTTTTACTGCTTGATGACCAGCTTCAGGTCAACTGGGTATTTAGCCTGAACTTTTTCGCCCTTCAGCACTTTGTCGGCAGTTTCAACGCCAGTGGCGCCAATCTGCTCAGGCAGCTGAGCGATGGTCGCAGCCAGTTTGCCATCGTTTACTGCTTTTTCACCATCCGGCGTGCCGTCAAATCCGACAACCATCACATCAGATTTACCTGCGGTCTGCAGGGCACGCAGCGCGCCGAGCGCCATTTCGTCGTTCTGTGCGAACACGGCCTGCACGTCAGGGTGCGCGGTCAGCAGGTTCTGCATAACGTTCAGACCTTTAGTACGGTCGAAGTCTGCCGGCTGGCTGGCCAGCACGTTGAATTTGTGTGCAGCCACAGCCTGCTGGAAGCCTTCACCACGCTCGCGAGCTGCGGAAGTTCCGGCAATCCCCTGCAGTTCGATAACTTTCGCGCCTTCGCCGGCTTTCTTCGCGATGTAATCACCGGCGATTTTACCGCCCAGCACGTTATCAGAGGCAATGTGGCTGACCACCTCACCTTTAGACGCCTGACGGTCCAGGGTGATCACCGGGATCTTCGCCTGGTTTGCCATCTTCACAGCGTTGCCTACGGCATCAGAATCGGTTGGGTTGATCAGCAGAATTTTGGTGCCGCGAACGGTTAAGTCCTGAACGTTAGCCAGCTCTTTCGCCGGGTTGTTCTGTGAATCCAGCACCACCAGGTTGTAGCCCAGTTTATCCGCTTCTTTCTGCGCACCGTCCTTCAGGGAGACGAAGAACGGATTGTTCAGGGTAGAGACAACCAGCGCGATGGTGTCTTTCGCCATGGCGTTAGCACTTACGGTTGCGCTCAGCGCGACAGCAGAAACCAGGGTAGCCAGTTTTTTCATGTTCATATCTAAGATGTCCTGTAGTGTCGTCAGTTACTGTTTTTTGTTGTCTACCAGTACCGCCAGCAAAATCACCACTGCCTTAACGATCATCTGGTAATAGGAGGAAACACCTAACAAATTCAAACCATTATTCAGGAAACCAAGAATCAGTGCGCCGATCAATGTCCCAACAATGCGACCTTTACCGCCCGCAAGACTCGTACCGCCCAGAACCACTGCCGCGATAGCATCCAGCTCATACCCCGTACCCGCCGTCGGCTGCGCGGAGGAGAGGCGCGCCACTTCGATGATACCTGCCAGCGATGCCAGCAGACCGCACAGGGAGTAAACGATAATTTTGACTTTATTAACGCTGATACCGGACAGACGTGTTGCCGCTTCGTTACCGCCCAGCGCGTAGATATAACGACCCAGACGGGTGTGGTGCAGCATGTACCACGCCGCCAGGAAGACGATAGCCATGATCCAGACCGGGGTCGGAACACCCAGCGGGCGACCGATACCGAACCAGCCAAACAGATCCGCATTATCGGTAAAGCCGGTATTAACCGGGCTGCCGTTGGTGTACACCATGGTGACACCGCGCAGCAGCAGCATCATCACCAGCGTGGCGATGAATGCCTGAACGCGGCCTTTTGCGACAATCACACCGGTTACGGCACCAATCGCCGCGCCTGCCGCCAGGGCAGCGGCCACGGCCACCAGCGCGTTGACTTCAATGCCGACAATCGAAGCGGCGATCGCGCCGGTAAGCGCCAGCAGGGAACCGACGGACAGATCGATACCTGAGGTCAAAATCACCAGCGTCATGCCGACCGCCATAATGGCGTTCACCGATGTTTGCTGCAGAATGTTGAACAGGTTATTAACGGTGAAAAAGTTCGGGCTCATGGTCGACACAATCGCGATCAGCACCAGCAGGGCAATCAGCGATTTTTGTTCCATCAGCCATGCCTTTGTGAAATAGCGGCGACCAGAAACAGCCTGGGTAGTCATCTTCTTACTCCTGATTCACGCGATTAAGCTTGCCCACAGCGGCAGCCATCAGAACTTCCTGGGTGGCCTGCTCGCGAGTGAATTCACCGCCGAGATGCCCTTCATGCATGACGATAATGCGATCGCTCATGCCTAATACTTCTGGCATCTCGGAAGAGACCAGAATGATGCTCAGACCGTCGGCCTTGAACTGGTTAATCAGCTGATAGATCTCTTTCTTCGCGCCCACGTCTACGCCGCGGGTTGGCTCATCGAGGATCAGCACTTTCGGGCGCGTCATCAGCCCGCGCGCAATCGCCACTTTCTGCTGATTACCGCCGGACAACAGGCCAATCGCCTGCTCCATCGACGGGGTTTTGACGTTAAAGAGGCGGATAAAATCGCTCACCGCCTGCTGCTCATCTTTATGCTTCAGACTACCGCCGCTATGGCTGAAATAGCGCAGCGCGGTAAGCGACATGTTCTCTTTAACTGACATCCCCAGCACCAGGCCGTCGCGTTTGCGGTCTTCGGAGATATAAACGATGCCGTTCGCCAGACCATCCTGCGGAGAGCGGGTGACCACTTCATGACCGTCGAGGGTGACATAACCGCTGGTGCGCGGCAGTGCGCCGTACAACACTTTCATCAGCTCGGTACGCCCGGCCCCCATCAGGCCCGCCACGCCCAGGATCTCGCCCTGGCGCAGGGTAAAGGTCACGTCGTTCACACCCGGACCGCAGAGGTTGTCCACCTTCAGGCGGATCTCACCCGGCGCTTTATCCAGATGCGGATACTGATCTTCGAGCTTGCGTCCCACCATCATTTCGATGAGCGTATCTTCGGTCAGCGTGGCGACTTCGCGCTCGGCAATAAACTGCCCGTCGCGGAAGACGGTGACGTCATCGCAGATTTCGAAGATCTCTTTCATGCGGTGAGAGATATAGACAATCCCGCGCCCCTGCGACTTCAGCTCGCGGATCACGCGGAACAGGGATTCCGTTTCGGTATCGGTCAGGGCGTCGGTCGGTTCATCCATAATGATGACCTTCGACTCAAAGCTCAGCACCTTCGCGATTTCCACCATCTGCTGATCGCCAATGGAGAGATCGCCCACCAGGCGGTCGCTCTTAAAGCGCAGGTTCAGTTTCGCCAGGAGCTTATCCGCTTCGGCATACATGGTTTTCCAGTCGATTTTGCCGAACCGGTTAACAAACTCGCGGCCGAGGAAGATGTTCTCCGCAATGGTGAGCTGCGGGATCAGGTTCAGCTCCTGGTGAATAATACCGATCCCGGCTTCCTGAGAGGATTTTGGGCCATTGAAGGTGGTCTCTTTCCCCAGCCAGACGAGTGAACCGGCGTCGCGTTGATAGATACCGGTCAGCACTTTCATCATGGTGGATTTGCCGGCACCGTTTTCGCCAACCAGCGCCATCACGCGCCCGGGGTAGACGTTCAGCGCCGCACCGGAGAGGGCTTTTACGCCCGGGAACGACTTATCGATCCCTTTGAGTTGCAGTAATGCGTCCATGTTGGCCTCAGAAGGTGACGCCAGCACAGAGAATGATATTCGCATACGGGGAACACTCCCCGCTGCGAATCACCGCCTGACTGTCTGCGGTTTGTTGTTTGAACTGTTCGTGCTTCGTGTAACGAATTTCTATGGTGTTTCCCTGGTGTTGTTGCAGTTGCTCAATATGGCTGAGCAACGTTTCGTGGAGTTGCGGATTATGTTGTTTGATTTCCGCCGCGAGAATGGCTGCCTCAACCTGCATCTCCGCCGTCACGACTTCCAGTACCTGCATAAACGAGGGTACGCCCTGCGTTAACGCCATATCGATACGGGTTGTGCTGCGCGGAACCGGTAAGCCTGCATCGCAAACCACCAGCGTATCGGTATGCCCAAGACGGGAAATAACCGATGAGATTTCTGAGTTGAGTAACGTGCCTTTTTTCATTTTCTTGCTCCACTAGCGAAACGTTTCGCTGACATCAGTTTAATCTCAAGAATGTTCAGAAAACCATCATGACGTAACAGATTTGTGATCGACGTCGAAACGTTTCGCTAAGTGAAATGCAGAGACAATTATTGTGGGTTGGCGGGGGGTTTGGTAGGCCGGGTAAGCGAAGCGCCACCCGGCATTTTCAGAAGGGATTAGATCTCGACCTGCGTTCCCAGCTCAATCACGCGGTTAGGCGGGATCTCAAACTGGTCAGGCGCGCGCAGGGCGTTACGCTGCAGGATGAGGTACAGCTTGCCGCGCAGGCGCAGATACCACGGACGCTTGCCAATGATCAGCGACTCGTGCGACATAAAGAACGACGTCTCCATCATCCGGCAGCTCAGCCCTTCCAGGCCGCAGCGGTGGAACACCTCTTCCACGTTTGGCGTTTCGCGCCAGCCGTAGCTTGCCACCACGCGCCAGAAGGTCGGAGACAGTTGCTCAATCTGCACGCGACGCACGTTGTGAACATACGGCGCATCTTCGGTGCGCAGCGTCAGCAGGATCACGCGCTCGTGCAGCACTTTGTTGTGCTTGAGGTTATGCATCAGCGCGAACGGAATGACGTTCAGCGCGCGAGACATGTATACCGCGGTACCCGGCACGCGAACCGGCGGGGATTTCTCCAGAGAGGCGATCATCGCCTCAAGAGAGTTCCCGTGCTCGTGCATGCGGCGCAGCAGGCGGAAGCGCTCGCTTTTCCAGGTGGTCATGACAATGAACATCACCAGACCCAGCGTCAGCGGCAGCCAGCCACCGGAGACAATTTTGTCGAGGTTCGCTGAGAACAGCGGCACGTCGATACACAGGAAGCCCACCAGAATCATCGCCACGAGGAATTTATTCCAGTGCCAGTTTCGGTACGCTACCGTGGTGGAGAGCAGCGATGTCAGCACCATCGTACCGGTTACGGCAATACCGTACGCCGCCGCCAGGTTACTGGAGTGCTCGAAGCTGACGATAACAATAACAACAGCGAAATAGAGGAGCCAGTTAACGAACGGGATGTAGATCTGGCCCGACTCCATCTCTGAGGTATGGATGATGCGCATTGGCGAGAGATACCCCAGACGCACGGCCTGACGCGTCAGAGAAAACACGCCGGAAATCACCGCCTGGGAGGCAATGACGGTCGCCAGCGTCGCCAGGATCAGCATCGGCACCAGCGCCCAGTCGGGCGCCAGCAGGAAGAACGGGTTCTTGATCGCTTCCGGGTTTTTGAGCAACAGCGCGCCCTGACCGAAGTAGTTCAGCACCAGCGACGGCAGCACCACAATAAACCATGCCACGCGGATAGGCAGTTTCCCGAAGTGGCCCATGTCAGCATACAGCGCTTCCACACCGGTGATGGAGAGCACGACGGCCCCCAGCGCCACGAAGGAAACCACTTTGTATTCGAGGAAGAAATGCACCGCCCAGTAAGGGTTCAGCGCATGCAGCACTTCCGGGTTCGCGATAATGCTGCGTAAACCAAGCGCCGCCAGGATCAGGAACCAGGCCAGCATAATCGGCGCGAACAGTTTACCCACCAGCCCTGTACCGTGCTTCTGGATCATGAACAGCAGCGTCAGGACAATAATGGCCAGCGGAACCACCCATGAATCAAGCTGCGGAGCGATAATCTCCAGCCCCTCAATCGCCGACAGCACCGAGATAGCCGGCGTTATCACTACTTCCCCGTAGAAGAAACTGCCGCCAATCAGGCCGATAATGACCAGCACAGAGGTCATCCTGGCCGAGGTATTACGCCCGGCAAGAGACATCAGGGTCAGGATCCCACCTTCACCTGCGTTATCAGCACGCATAACGAAGGAGAGATATTTAACGGAAACCACCAGGATCAGCAGCCAGAAAATGAGGGACAGGAAGCCAAACACGGCATCGCGTTCAACACCAAAACCAAACTGGCCGGACAGACATTCACGAAGCGTATAAAGCGGGCTGGTGCCGATATCACCGTAGACAACCCCGATCGCCGCAAGCGTTATTGCGGGTAATGATTGCTTATTATCAGTGCTCATAGACTAGTCTTTTCGTTTAAATAACAAATGTGTTCCCGGTCCCTTGGCCCACAAAAAGCGCACAGTATGCACGATTCATTGCAAAATCGTACCCCTAAATGCAACCGCATTAATGTAGCGCAAAGAAAATTGCGCCGCACTTCAGTCTATTACCAGCCCTGACTGAAACGTCTATACTCGCTTCAATTGGCCGCCACGACGGCGAAAGGATGCAAAACTATTATGGCTCACTCACATTTATTAGCAGAAAGAATTTCCCGCCTCAGCAGCGCGCTGGAGAAAGGCCTTTTCGAGCGTAGCCACGCCATTCGCCTCTGTTTACTGGCGGCGCTGAGCGGTGAGAGCGTGTTTTTGCTGGGACCGCCGGGCATTGCCAAAAGCCTGATTGCCCGCAGGCTAAAATTTGCTTTTCAGAACGCCCGCGCCTTCGAATATCTCATGACCCGGTTTTCCACCCCAGAAGAAGTTTTTGGCCCGCTCTCCATTCAGGCATTGAAAGATGAGGGGCGCTATCAGCGTCTGACTGAAGGGTATCTTCCGGAGGCTGAGATTGTTTTTCTCGATGAGATCTGGAAAGCGGGGCCAGCTATTCTGAACACCCTGCTCACGGCGATAAACGAACGTCGGTTCCGTAACGGCGCCAGTGAAGAGAAAATCCCGATGCGCCTGCTGGTGGCCGCCTCTAACGAACTGCCTGAAGCCGACAGCAGTCTGGAAGCGCTGTATGACCGTATGCTTATCCGTCTGTGGCTGGACAAAGTGCAGGATAAGTCCAACTTCCGCTCCATGCTGGTCAGCCAGCAGGATGAAAGTGAAAACCCGGTATCCGCTTCGCTGCAGGTGACGGATGAGGAGTATCACCAGTGGCAGCAGGATATCGGCAAAATCAAACTGCCAGACGCCGTCTTCGAGCTGATCTATCTGCTGCGCCAGCAGCTTGATCTCATTCCTTCAGCGCCCTATGTCTCCGATCGCCGGTGGAAAAAAGCGATCCGCCTGCTGCAGGCGAGCGCCCTGTTCAGCGGGCGTGATGCCGTTGCGCCAATCGATCTGATCCTGCTCAAAGATTGCCTCTGGCACGATGCAGAAGGCATGAACCTGATGCAGCAACAGCTTGACGTTTTGATGACCGGACACGCCTGGGGGCAGCAGGCAATGCTTAACCAGCTGGGGGCGATTGCCCAGCGGCGCATCCAGCTCCAGCAGCAGCAAAGTGATAAAACCGCGCTGAAAGTGAATCGCCTTGGGGGCATGTTCGCCCGCAAACCGCACTACGAGCTTCCCGCAGATCTGACCGGCGCAACGCTAACGTTGCTGCTTCAGCAGCCGCTTAAACTGCATGATATGCAGGTGGTGCACATTACGATTGAGCGCGAGGCGCTGGCGCAGTGGCTGGATAAGGGCGGAGAGATCCGAGGAAAACTCAACGGCATTGGTTTCGCGCAGCCGCTGAATATGGAAGTGGACAGTAGTCAGCACCTGGTGATCCGTGACGTCAGCCTCCAGGGATCGCGTCTTGCGCTGCCGGGAACCGCTTCGGATAGCGTGCCGGAAGAGATCAAGCAGCAGCTGGAAGCGCTGGATACCGAATGGCATCAGCAGCACACCCGCTTTAGCGAGCAGCAAAAATGCCTCTTTATTCATAGCGACTGGTTAGGTCGCATCGAAGCCAGCCTGCAGGACGTCAGCGCGCAGATCAAACAGGCGCGTCAATGCTAACGCTGGATACGCTTAACGTCATGCTGGCCGTCAGCGAGGAGGGGTTGATCGAAGAAGTGGTCATCACCCTTCTGGCGTCGCCGCAGCTGGCGGCCTTTTTTGAAAAATTTCCAAAGCTTAAAAAGGCGATGACGGACGATCTTCCCCGCTGGCGGGAAAATTTGCGTCAGCGGTTCAGGGAGACCGAAGTTCCGCCTGAGTTAACGGAAGAGGTGGCCTGCTATCAGCAGTGCCAGCGGCTCTCCACGTCGCAGTTTATCGTCCAGCTCCCACAAACCCTGGCGTTGCTCGATAACGTCCACTCTCCGTTTGCCAGCCAGGCCCGGGCACTGGTCACGGATAACGCCACCTTTACACCCGCACTGCATACCCTCTTCTTACAGCGCTGGCGCCTCAGTCTGGTGGTTCAGGCCACAACGCTGAACCAGCAGCTGCTGGATGAAGAGCGTGAACAGCTGCTCAGTGAAGTTCAGGAACGTATGACGCTGAGCGGCCAGCTAGAACAGGTGCTGGTGGAGAATGAAAACGCCGCCGGACGTCTCTGGGATATGAGCGCCGGTCAGCTCCGACGCGGGGATTATCAGCTGATCGTCAAATACGGCGATTTTCTGGCGCAGCAGCCGGAGCTGATGAAGCTTGCAGAACAGCTGGGTCGCTCAAGGGAGGCAAAATCGGTCCCAAAGAAAGATGCCCCGATGGAAACCTTCCGCACCCTGGTGCGCGAACCGGCTACCGTGCCGGAGCAGGTCGACGGGCTCCAGCAGAGCGATGACATTTTACGCCTGCTGCCCACGGAGCTGAGCACGCTGGGGATGACCGAGCTGGAGTATGAGTTTTATCGTCGGCTGGTGGAAAAACAGCTTCTCACCTACCGACTGCACGGCGAAGCCTGGCGCGAGAAAGTCAGCCAACGGCCGGTCGTCCATCAGGATTTTGATGAACAGCCGCGCGGGCCATTCATTGTTTGCGTGGATACGTCCGGTTCGATGGGCGGGTTTAACGAGCAGTGCGCGAAGGCCTTCTGTCTGGCACTGATGCGCGTGGCGCTCGCCGATCGCCGTCGCTGCTTCATCATGCTCTTCTCCAGCGAGGTGGTGGGCTATGAGCTGACGAACCAGCAGGGGATCGAGCAGGCAATCCGCTTTCTGAGCCAGCGCTTTCGCGGCGGCACGGATCTGGCCAGCTGCTTTCGCAGCATTGTGGAACGTATGCAGGGAGGCGACTGGTACGACGCTGACGCGGTGGTGATTTCCGATTTTATTGCCCAACGGCTGCCGGATGACGTAGTGAATAAGGTGAAGGAATTACAGCGGGTGCACCAGCACCGTTTTCATGCGGTGGCGATGTCCGCCCATGGAAAACCCGGCATCATGCGCATCTTCGATCATATCTGGCGCTTTGATACCGGGCTGCGTAGCCGCCTGCTCAGACGCTGGCAGCGTTGATTACAGAAGAGAACCGACGCTTTCACGCACCTGCTGCGGCCAGACGCCACACTGAACCTGACCGATATGGGGTAATTGCAGCAGCAGCATGGTCAGACGGGACTGGCCGATACCGCCGCCGATCGTCTGAGGCATTTCACCGCGCAGCAGCGCCTGGTGCCACTCGAGTTTGAGACGATCTTCATCACCGGTGACCGCCAGCTGGCGCTTCAGCGCGTCAGCATCCACGCGGATCCCCATAGAAGAGAGCTCAAATGCGTCTTCCAGTACCGGGTTCCACACCAGAATATCGCCGTTCAGCCCGGCAAATTCGCCCTCACCCGCAGTGCTCCAGTCATCATAATCCGGCGCGCGAACGTCGTGGCGTTTGCCATCAGACAGCTTGCCGCCGATACCGATCAGGAATACTGCACCTAATTCTTTAGCGATCGCACGCTCGCGACCTTTAGCATCGAGATCCGGGAAGCGGCTCAGCAGCTCCTGACTGTGAACAAAGTGGATCGTATCCGGCAGGAACGGTGCCAGACCAAACTCTTTGCTCACGGCCGCTTCGGTTGCTTTGATCCCGGCGTAGATCGCCTCAACGGTGGATTTCAGCGTACCGACGTGGCGTTCACCATCCCCCATTACGCGCTCCCAGTCCCACTGGTCAACGTAAACGGAATGAATCGGAGAAAGGCGGTCTTCGTCGGGACGAAGGGCTTTCATGTGCGTGTAGAGCCCTTCGCCGGCGCTGAAGTCGTGTTGTCCCAGAGTTTGACGCTTCCACTTCGCCAGGGAATGAACCACTTCGAACTGGGCGTCTGGCAGTGTTTTCACTTTCACCTGTACCGCTTTTTCGCATCCAGAGAGGTTATCCTGCGTCCCGTCACCCACGCGGCTCAGAATCGGCGCCTGAACTTCAATAAGGCCAAGCTTCTCTTCCAGCTGGCGGGAAAAATGGGATTTTACGAAACTGATCTGGCGTTGTTTTGCGATGTAAGCGGTTTTCATTATTTATACTCCTGCGTCCTGTTGATATTGATTAAGCAACAGAAATGGCATCATATTCAATAACTCATCAACAAAAAGCCACCTTCACTTTTGATTCGATAAAATTAAACGCTAGAATAGGGTGATTCATTAATCTTCATAAGAAAAAACTATGGAAAATTATCAGATCGACAATCTCGACCGCGGCATTCTGGAGGCGTTAATGGCCAATGCCCGTACCGCCTACGCCGAGCTGGCAAAACAGTTTGGCGTCAGCCCGGGAACCATTCACGTCCGCGTAGAGAAGATGAAGCAGGCGGGGATCATTACCGGCGCACGCATTGACGTCAGTCCTAAACATCTGGGTTACGACGTCTGCTGCTTCATCGGCATAATTCTTAAAAGCGCCAAAGACTACCCTTCCGCCCTGGCGAAGCTGAACGCGCTGGATGAAGTCACCGAGGCGTATTACACCACCGGGCATTACAGCATCTTTATTAAAGTCATGTGCCGATCCATCGACGCCCTCCAGCAGGTACTTATCAACAAGATCCAAACAATCGATGAAATTCAATCCACCGAGACGCTGATCTCCCTGCAAAACCCGATCATGCGTACCATCCGCCCGTGATCGGGCAAATTCATTCCCACATTTTCCACAGGTAGATCCCAGCTCGTTCACAGCGTACAATGGCCGTCTCTTTATCTGGGCGAGCGATCAATGGCGGACATAACCCTTATCAGCGGCAGCACCCTTGGTGGTGCGGAATACGTAGCGGAGCACCTGGCTGAAAAGCTGGAAGATGCGGGCTTTTCTACTGAAACCTTGCACGGTCCGTTGCTTGAAGATCTCCCGACTGACGGGGTCTGGCTGCTGATCACCTCCACGCACGGCGCGGGCGATCTGCCGGATAACCTGCAACCTTTATATGACGAACTGCTGGAGCAGCAGCCCGACCTGTCAAACGTCCGTTTTGGCGCGGTGGGGATCGGCAGTCGTGAATATGACACCTTTTGCGGGGCAATAGAGAAAGTTGAAGCCGCTGTTACCTCTTGTGGAGCAAAACAGCTGGGTGAAACGCTCAAGATCAACATCCTCGATCATGACATTCCGGAGGATCCAGCCGAGATCTGGCTCGCGGGATGGAAAAATTTACTCAAAAACGATTAAAGATCGCGCGAACAGATGTGGATAACTCTGGTTAAAAGCTCGTATTAACCCGTAGTTATCCAAAGAACAACTGTTGTGTTGTTTTTGACCTGTGTATAAAGTCGCGATCTGATCCCAGCTTATACTGTCCAGGATCACCGATCATTCACAGCAAACGATCCTTTCTAACTGCATGATCTTCATTGTGAGATCGGACTTATCCACACAGGTTCGCGATCCTAATAAGAGATCACAATAGAACAGATCTCTAAATAAAAAGATCTTCTTTTTAATAGCCCAGGATCCCAATGCTTTCTCGAAAGACTAAAGTTGAGTAGAATCCACGGCCCGGGCTTCAATCCATTTTCATACCGCTTTACGCGAGGCAGACCACCATGTTTTATCAGGATCCTTTTGACGTCATCATCATTGGCGGGGGTCATGCAGGCACTGAGGCCGCAATGGCCGCAGCGCGTATGGGTCAGCAGACCCTGCTTTTGACACACAATATCGACACGCTGGGACAAATGTCCTGTAATCCGGCGATTGGCGGCATTGGGAAAGGACACCTGGTAAAAGAAGTGGATGCACTTGGCGGCCTGATGGCGAAAGCGATCGATCATGCTGGCATTCAGTTTAGGATACTAAACGCGAGTAAAGGTCCCGCCGTGCGTGCGACCCGAGCTCAGGCAGACCGCGTGCTTTACCGTCAGGCTGTGCGCACAGCCCTGGAGAACCAGCCGAACCTGATGATCTTCCAGCAGGCGGTTGAAGATCTTATCGTTGAGAACGATCGCGTCGTAGGTGCCGTGACCCAGATGGGTCTCAAATTCCGTGCGAAGGCCGTGGTGCTGACCGTGGGCACATTCCTTGACGGTAAAATTCATATCGGTCTGGATAACTACAGCGGTGGCCGTGCTGGCGATCCGCCGTCTATTCCCCTGTCTCGCCGTCTGCGTGAACTGCCGCTGCGCGTTAGCCGCCTGAAAACCGGTACGCCGCCGCGTATTGATGCGCGCACCATTGATTTCAGCGTGCTGGCGCAACAGCACGGTGATAATCCGATGCCGGTGTTCTCGTTCATGGGCAATGCGGCTCAGCATCCGCAGCAGGTACCGTGCTACATCACGCATACCAACGAGAAAACCCATGACGTGATCCGCAATAACCTCGATCGCAGCCCCATGTATGCCGGCGTGATCGAAGGGATCGGCCCACGCTACTGTCCGTCGATCGAAGACAAAGTGATGCGCTTCGCCGATCGTAACCAGCACCAGATCTTCCTGGAGCCGGAAGGGCTGACCTCTAATGAAATTTACCCGAACGGCATCTCCACCAGCCTGCCGTTCGATGTACAGATGCAAATTGTTCGCTCAATGCAGGGGATGGAGAATGCGAAAATCGTTCGTCCCGGCTACGCTATTGAGTACGATTTCTTCGATCCGCGCGACCTGAAGCCAACCCTGGAAAGCAAATTCATCCACGGTCTGTTCTTCGCGGGGCAGATTAACGGCACCACCGGCTACGAAGAAGCGGCTGCACAGGGCCTGCTTGCCGGTCTGAACGCCGCGCGCTTCTCCGCTGAGAAAGAGGGCTGGGCACCAGGCCGTTCTCAGGCGTATCTGGGCGTGCTGGTTGACGATCTCTGCACGCTGGGTACCAAAGAACCGTACCGTATGTTTACCTCTCGCGCGGAATATCGCCTGATGCTGCGTGAAGATAACGCCGACCTGCGTCTGACCGAAATGGGCCGCGAGCTGGGTCTGGTCGATGACGAACGCTGGGCGCGCTTCAACGAAAAGCTGGAGCGCATTGAACAGGAACGTCAGCGCCTGAAAACCACCTGGGTGAATCCGCAGGCGGAAACCGCTGCCGAAGTAAACGCTCACTTAACCGCGCCGCTGTCTCGTGAAGCCAGCGGGGAAGATCTGCTGCGCCGTCCTGAAGTCACCTACGAGAACCTGGTCAAACTGACCGCGTTCGCGCCGGGGCTGGAAGACGCTGAAGCGGCAGAGCAGGTTGAGATCCAGGTGAAGTACGAAGGTTACATCGCGCGTCAGCAGGATGAGATCGAAAAACAGCAGCGTAACGAAAACACGCTGCTGCCGGAAATGCTGGACTACCGCCAGGTGACGGGCCTTTCCAACGAAGTGATCGCCAAGCTGAACGATCACAAACCGGTATCGATCGGCCAGGCATCCCGTATCTCCGGCGTCACGCCTGCAGCGATTTCGATCCTGCTGGTCTGGCTGAAAAAGCAGGGCATGCTGCGCCGCAGCGCGTAATGCCCAGAACATTGCCCGGTGGCGCTGCGCTTACCGGGCCTGATGAACCCGTAGGGCGGGTAAGCGAAGCGCCACCCGCCACCTAAGTTTTCCAACAGGTATTCACCGTGCTCAACAAACTCTCTCGTCTGCTGGATCAGGCAGGTATTTCGCTCACCGATCACCAGAAAAATCAGCTGGTGGCCTATGTCGATATGCTGAACAAATGGAACAAAGCGTACAACCTGACCTCAGTACGTGACCCCAACGAGATGCTGGTACGCCATATTCTCGATAGCATCGTGGTTGCCCCGTGGCTGAAAGGTGAGCGTTTTATCGACGTGGGTACGGGACCTGGTTTACCGGGCGTTCCGCTGTCGATTGTTCGCCCTGAGAGCCAATTCACGCTGCTGGACAGCCTTGGCAAGCGCGTGCGCTTTTTACGTCAGGTACAGCATGAGCTGAAGCTTGAAAACATCACGCCCGTGCAGAGCAGGGTAGAGGAGTTCCCGGCAGAGCCGCCGTTTGACGGTGTTATCAGCCGCGCGTTTGCTTCGCTCAATGATATGGTGAGCTGGTGTAAGCACTTGCCGGCAGAGAATGGCCGCTTTTATGCGCTGAAAGGTCAGTTGCCAGGCGATGAGATTGAACAGCTCCCGGACGGTTTTGCTGTTGAATCCATCGAGAAATTACACATTCCTCAGCTCGATGGGGAGCGTCATCTGGTGATAATTAAGCCAAACAATTTTTAAAAAATTAATAAAAAATGTGGAATTTGTGCTGTTCTTCGCATGTTAAAAAACAGCACAACTACCGGGGATTTACCGGTGAGCTTTTAACCTCTTTTTCACTAAGGTTTTTCTTCTGGTTAACCTGGCTACTTTTATTCACCGAGAAGATAGTCATCTGTGAAAATATAAGTCTGCTAAAAGTGGGAGGCAGTAACCAGAACGCAATGTTAATTGTTTATTAAGAATGTCAATAAAACGTTTTTATTGTGTACTGGGCTGTTTTGAAAATAGTTACGACGTTTTGCTTTTAATTTCATAAAGATAAATTTATGCGATTTGCGCCTTTGATAAATACAACCTTATCGCAAATGTGTGTTTTGTGATCTCGTGCACGCTTTATCGCCAACGTTTTCGCGCTGTTTGCAGTTTTAGTCGAAGGTTGACGCTTTCAGCGAAAGTTAAAAAATAGCGGTGGGGAAAAATATTTAAACATTTATTCACCTTTTCGCTACTTAATGTTTGAAATCACGGGTGCGCACCGTATAATTTGACCGCTTTTTGATGCTTGACTCTGAGCCTTAAAGGACGTTTTATACGACACGCGGCATACCTCGAAGGGAGCAGGAGTAAAAACGTGATGTCTGTGTCGCTCTTGAGTAGAAACGTTGCTCGTAAGCTTCTGTTCATTCAGTTTCTGGCTGTGATAGCAAGTGGACTGCTGTTTAGCCTCAAAGACCCCTTCTGGGGCATCTCAGCCGTGTGCGGGGGTTTGGCGGTTGTGCTGCCAAACGTGTTGTTTATGATTTTTGCCTGGCGTCATCAGGCGCATACACCCGCCAAAGGCCGCGTGGCCTGGTCCTTCGCCCTCGGCGAAGTGTGTAAGGTGTTGCTGACCTTTGCTCTACTGGTGATGGCGCTGGCGGTTTTGAAAGTGGTCTTCATGCCGCTGATAGCAACGTGGGTTTTGGTGCTGGTGGTACAAGTTCTGGCTCCAGCTGTAATCAATAACAAAGGGTAAAAGGCATCATGGCTTCAGAAAATATGACGCCGCAGGATTACATAGGTCACCATCTGAATAACCTTCAGCTGGACCTGCGTACATTCTCGCTGGTGGATCCACATAACCCCCCGGCCACCTTCTGGACGATCAACATCGACTCCATGTTCTTCTCGGTGGTTTTGGGTCTTCTGTTCCTGGCCATGTTCCGCGGTGTTGCTAAACGAGCGACCAGCGGTGTACCAGGGAAATTCCAGACCTTCATCGAAATGATCATCGGCTTCGTCCATGGTAGCGTCAAAGACATGTACCATGGTAAGAGCAAACTGATTGCTCCGCTGGCCCTGACCGTGTTCGTTTGGGTCTTCCTGATGAACCTGATGGACCTGCTGCCAATCGATCTGCTGCCGTTTATCGGCGAGCACATCTTCGGCCTGCCAGCGCTGCGTGTTGTACCGTCTGCGGACGTGAACATCACCCTGTCGATGGCGCTGGGCGTATTTATCCTGATTCTTTTCTACAGCATCAAAATGAAAGGCGTAAGCGGCTTTGTGAAAGAGCTTACCTTGCAGCCGTTCAACCACTGGGCGTTTATTCCGGTCAACCTGATCCTGGAAGGCGTTAGCCTGCTGTCCAAACCTGTTTCACTGGGTCTGCGACTGTTCGGCAACATGTATGCGGGTGAGCTGATTTTCATTCTGATCGCGGGTCTTCTGCCGTGGTGGTCACAGTGGGTTCTGAATGTGCCTTGGGCCATTTTCCACATCCTGATCATTACGCTGCAAGCCTTTATCTTCATGGTTCTGACGATCGTCTATCTGTCGATGGCGTCTGAAGAGCACTGATTTTTTACCAACACTACTACGTTTTAATTGAAACAAACTGGAGACTGTCATGGAAAACCTGAATATGGATCTGCTGTACATGGCTGCCGCTGTGATGATGGGTCTGGCGGCTATCGGTGCTGCGATCGGTATCGGCATCCTCGGGGGCAAATTCCTGGAAGGCGCAGCGCGTCAACCTGATCTGATTCCTCTGCTGCGTACTCAGTTCTTTATCGTTATGGGTCTGGTGGATGCTATCCCAATGATCGCTGTAGGTCTGGGTCTGTACGTGATGTTTGCTGTCGCGTAGTAGTAGTTTTAAAACCCTAAGCCACAGAAATTAAAGAGGTATTGTGCTGTGAACATGAACGCAACAATCCTCGGCCAGGCCATCGCGTTTATTCTCTTTGTCTGGTTCTGCATGAAGTATGTATGGCCGCCTTTAATGGCTGCCATCGAAAAACGTCAGAAAGAAATTGCTGACGGTCTGGCTTCCGCAGAACGCGCTAAGAAAGATTTGGACCTTGCACAGGCCAACGCGACAGACCAGCTGAAAAAAGCGAAAGCTGAAGCTCAGGTAATCATTGAACAGGCTAACAAACGCCGTTCTCAGATCCTGGACGAAGCCAAAGCTGAAGCAGAACAGGAACGTACTAAGATCGTGACACAGGCTCAGGCAGAAATTGATGCTGAGCGTAAACGTGCTCGTGAAGAACTGCGTAAGCAGGTTGCGATTCTGGCTGTTGCTGGCGCCGAGAAGATCATCGAACGTTCCGTGGATGAAGCTGCTAACAGCGACATCGTGGACAAACTTGTCGCTGAACTGTAAGGAGGGAGGGGCTGATGTCTGAATTTGTTACGGTAGCTCGCCCCTACGCCAAAGCAGCTTTTGACTTTGCTGTCGAACACCAAAATGTCGATCGCTGGCAGGATATGCTGGCGTTTGCCGCTGAGGTGACGAAAAACGAACAAATGGCTGAGTTGCTTTCCGGTGCGTTAGCACCTGAAACTCTCGCCGCGTCGTTTATCGCCGTGTGCGGAGAGCAACTGGATGCCAACGGCCAGAACCTGATTAAGGTGATGGCAGAAAATGGTCGTCTCCGTGTGCTCCCGGATGTTCTCGAGCAGTTTGAGCACTTACGTGCCCTTAGTGAAGCAACCGCTGAAGTTGAAGTGACTTCTGCGACTGAACTGAGTAATGAACAGCTTGCGAAAATCACCGCCGCGATGGAAAAACGTCTGTCACGCAAAGTTAAGCTGAATTGCAAAATCGATAAGTCTGTAATGGCAGGCGTAATCATCCGTTCGGGTGATATGGTCATTGATGGCAGCGTACGCGGCCGTCTTGAACGCCTTGCAGACGTCTTGCAGTCTTAAGGGGACTGGAGCATGCAACTGAATTCCACCGAAATCAGCGAACTGATCAAGCAGCGCATTGCTCAGTTCAGTGTTGTGAGTGAAGCTCACAACGAAGGTACTATTGTTTCTGTAAGTGACGGTGTTATCCGCATCCACGGCCTGGCCGATTGTATGCAGGGTGAGATGATTTCCCTGCCGGGTAACCGTTACGCTATCGCACTGAACCTGGAGCGCGACTCCGTAGGTGCAGTTGTGATGGGTCCATACGCTGACCTCGCCGAAGGCATGAAGGTTAAGTGTACTGGCCGTATTCTGGAAGTGCCGGTTGGCCGTGGCCTGCTGGGTCGCGTTGTTAACACCCTGGGTGCGCCAATCGACGGTAAAGGTCCGGTTGAGCACGATGGCTTCTCTCCAATCGAAGTTATCGCACCAGGCGTTATCGACCGTCAGTCCGTAGATCAGCCTGTTCAGACAGGTTATAAGTCCGTTGATGCCATGATCCCAATCGGTCGTGGTCAGCGTGAACTGATCATCGGTGACCGTCAGACCGGTAAAACCGCGATGGCTATCGACGCCATCATCAACCAGCGTGACTCCGGCATCAAATGTGTGTACGTGGCTATCGGCCAGAAAGCGTCCACCATTTCCAACGTGGTTCGTAAACTGGAAGAGCACGGCGCACTGTCTAACACCATCGTTGTGGTAGCAACCGCGTCTGAATCTGCTGCACTGCAATACCTGGCACCATACGCCGGTTGCGCAATGGGCGAATACTTCCGTGACCGCGGTGAAGATGCGCTGATCGTATACGATGACCTGTCTAAACAGGCTGTTGCTTATCGTCAGGTTTCCCTGCTGCTCCGTCGTCCACCTGGACGTGAAGCGTTCCCTGGCGACGTATTCTACCTCCACTCTCGTCTGCTGGAGCGTGCTTCCCGCGTTAACGCGGAATACGTCGAGAACTTCACCAAAGGTGAAGTGAAGGGTAAAACGGGCTCTCTGACCGCTCTGCCGATCATTGAAACCCAGGCGGGTGACGTTTCTGCGTTCGTTCCGACCAACGTAATCTCCATTACCGATGGTCAGATCTTCCTGGAAACCAACCTGTTTAACTCCGGTATTCGTCCGGCGGTTAACCCGGGTATCTCCGTATCCCGTGTTGGTGGTGCTGCTCAGACCAAGATCATCAAGAAACTGTCCGGTGGTATCCGTACCGCGCTGGCACAGTATCGTGAACTGGCTGCGTTCTCTCAGTTCGCATCCGATCTGGACGAAGCAACCCGTAAACAGCTGAGCCACGGTCAGAAAGTGACCGAGCTGCTGAAGCAGAAACAGTACGCACCAATGTCTGTTGCTCAGCAGGGCCTGGTACTGTTCGCGGCTGAACGCGGTTACCTCGAAGATGTGGAACTGGCGAAAATCGGTAGCTTCGAAGCCGCTCTGCTGGCTTACGTCGACCGTGATCACGCTCCGCTGATGCAAGAGATCAACCAGACCGGTGGCTATAACGACGAAATCGAAGGCAAGCTGAAAGCTATCCTCGATTCCTTCAAAGCAACCCAATCCTGGTAATCGTCCGGCGGCTTGTCTCAGGACAAGCCGCCTGGCATTGAGGAGAAGCTCATGGCCGGCGCAAAAGAGATACGTAGTAAGATCGCAAGCGTCCAGAACACGCAAAAGATCACTAAAGCGATGGAGATGGTCGCCGCTTCCAAAATGCGTAAATCGCAGGATCGCATGGCGGCCAGCCGTCCTTATGCAGAAACCATGCGCAAAGTGATTGGTCACCTTGCAAACGGTAATCTGGAATATAAGCACCCTTACCTGGAAGAACGCGACGTTAAGCGCGTGGGCTATCTGGTGGTGTCGACCGACCGTGGTCTGTGTGGCGGCTTGAACATTAACCTGTTCAAAAAACTGCTGGCGGATATGAAAGCATGGTCTGAAAAAGGCGTTCAGTGCGATATCGCAATGATCGGCTCTAAAGGCGTCTCTTTCTTTAACTCCGTTGGTGGCAACATTGTCGCTCAGGTGACCGGTATGGGGGATAACCCGTCCCTGTCCGAACTGATCGGCCCGGTTAAAGTGATGTTGCAGGCCTATGATGAAGGCCGTCTGGACAGACTGTACGTTGTCAGCAACAAATTCATTAACACTATGTCTCAGGTTCCAACGCTCACTCAGATGCTGCCGTTACCGGCATCAGAAGATGACGAGCTGAAGCAAAAAGCCTGGGATTACCTGTATGAACCCGATCCGAAACCGCTGCTGGATACCCTGCTGCGTCGTTACGTTGAATCTCAGGTTTATCAGGGCGTTGTAGAAAACCTGGCCAGCGAGCAGGCCGCACGAATGGTGGCGATGAAAGCCGCGACCGATAATGGCGGCAGCCTGATTAAAGAGCTGCAGTTGGTTTACAACAAAGCTCGTCAGGCCAGCATTACTCAGGAACTCACCGAGATCGTCTCGGGGGCCGCCGCGGTTTAACCAGGTTTACGAATTACGTAGAGGATTCAAGATGGCTACTGGAAAGATTGTCCAGGTAATCGGCGCCGTGGTGGACGTCGAGTTCCCTCAGGACGCCGTACCACGCGTGTACGACGCGCTTGAGGTACAGAATGGTAACGAGAGCCTGGTGCTGGAAGTTCAGCAGCAGCTCGGCGGCGGTATCGTGCGTACCATCGCGATGGGTTCTTCCGACGGTCTGCGTCGTGGTCTGGAAGTCAAAGACCTTGAGCACCCGATCGAAGTCCCGGTAGGTAAAGCAACACTGGGTCGTATCATGAACGTATTGGGTCAGCCAATCGACATGAAAGGCGACATCGGTGAAGAAGAGCGTTGGGCTATCCACCGCGCAGCACCTTCCTACGAAGAGCTGTCAAGCTCTCAGGAACTGCTGGAAACCGGTATCAAAGTTATCGACCTGATGTGTCCGTTTGCGAAGGGCGGTAAAGTCGGTCTGTTCGGTGGTGCGGGTGTTGGTAAAACTGTAAACATGATGGAGCTGATCCGTAACATCGCGATCGAGCACTCCGGTTACTCCGTGTTTGCGGGCGTAGGTGAACGTACTCGTGAGGGTAACGACTTCTACCACGAAATGACCGACTCCAACGTTCTGGACAAAGTATCCCTGGTTTACGGCCAGATGAACGAGCCACCAGGAAACCGTCTGCGCGTTGCGCTGACCGGTCTGACGATGGCTGAGAAGTTCCGTGATGAAGGCCGTGACGTTCTGCTGTTCGTTGATAACATCTATCGTTACACCCTGGCCGGTACGGAAGTATCTGCACTGCTGGGTCGTATGCCTTCAGCGGTAGGTTATCAGCCTACGCTGGCGGAAGAGATGGGTGTTCTTCAGGAACGTATCACCTCTACCAAAACCGGTTCTATCACCTCCGTTCAGGCGGTATACGTACCTGCGGATGACTTGACTGACCCATCTCCAGCAACCACCTTTGCTCACTTAGACGCAACCGTGGTACTGAGCCGTCAGATCGCGTCTCTGGGTATCTACCCGGCCGTTGACCCGCTGGACTCCACCAGCCGTCAGCTGGATCCACTGGTTGTTGGTCAGGAACACTACGACACCGCGCGTGGCGTACAGTCCCTGCTGCAGCGTTACCAGGAACTGAAAGACATCATCGCCATCCTGGGTATGGATGAATTGTCTGAAGAAGACAAACTGGTGGTAGCACGTGCGCGTAAGATTCAGCGCTTCCTGTCCCAGCCATTCTTCGTTGCGGAAGTATTCACCGGTTCTCCGGGTAAATACGTTTCCCTGAAAGACACCATCCGTGGCTTTAAAGGCATCATGGAAGGCGAATACGATCACCTGCCGGAGCAGGCGTTCTACATGGTTGGTTCAATCGACGAAGCCGTGGAAAAAGCCAAAAAACTTTAACGCCTTAATCGGAGGGTGATATGGCAATGACTTACCACCTGGACGTCGTCAGCGCAGAGCAACAAATGTTCTCTGGTCTGGTCGAGAAAATCCAGGTAACGGGTAGTGAAGGTGAACTGGGTATTTTCCCGGGTCACGCACCGCTGCTCACCGCCATTAAGCCTGGTATGATCCGCATCGTTAAACAGTTCGGTCACGAAGAGTTTATCTATCTGTCCGGCGGCATTCTTGAAGTGCAGCCTGGCAGTGTGACCGTTCTGGCCGATACCGCTATCCGTGGCCAGGATCTCGACGAAGCGCGAGCCCTGGAATCGAAGCGTAAGGCTGAAGAGCACATTAGCAGCTCTCATGGTGACGTGGATTACGCTCAGGCGTCTGCGGAGCTGGCCAAAGCGATCGCGAAACTGCGCGTTATCGAGTTGACCAAAAAAGCGATGTAACACCGGCTTGAAAAGCACAAAAGCCAGTCTGGATACCAGGCTGGCTTTTTTTTCGGCCTTAATTCATGATGAAAAAGATGTAGAATTTTAAGCATCAAACGTTTTTACTTCACACTCAAACTACCGTCAGGATGCGTATGTCAAACAGTGCGATGAGCGTGGTGATCCTTGCCGCTGGCAAAGGGACCCGCATGTATTCCGATCTGCCTAAGGTGCTCCACACGCTTGCAGGAAAGCCAATTGTGCAGCATGTCATTGATGCAGCGAACGAGCTGGGTGCCAGTCAGGTCCACCTGGTCTACGGCCACGGCGGCGATCTGCTTAAAAAGACGCTGAGCGATGACAAGCTCAACTGGGTGCTTCAGGCCGAACAGCTGGGCACAGGCCATGCGATGCAGCAGGCTGCGCCTTTCTTTGCAGATGACGAAGACATTTTGATGCTCTACGGCGATGTCCCGCTGATCTCCGTTGAAACTCTGACTCGCCTGCGTGAAGCCAAACCGCAGGGCGGCATCGGTTTGTTGACCGTCGTGCTGGACGATCCAAGCGGTTATGGCCGCATCACCCGTGAAAACGGCAACGTCACAGGTATTGTTGAGCACAAAGATGCCAGCGACGAACAGCGCCAGATTCAGGAGATCAACACCGGTATCCTTATTGCCAACGGCGCGGATATGAAGCGCTGGCTGTCCAGACTCGACAACAACAACGCGCAGGGTGAATACTACATCACCGACATCATTGCGATGGCGTACCACGAAGGGCGTGAAATTGCCGCCGTTCATCCGGCGCGCATCAGCGAAACGGACGGCGTGAACAACCGCCTTCAGCTCTCCCGTCTTGAGCGTATTTATCAGTCCGAGCAGGCCGAAAAACTGCTGCTGGCGGGCGTGATGCTGCGCGATCCGGCGCGTTTCGATCTGCGTGGTTCGTTATCTCACGGGCGTGACGTTGAAATTGATACGAACGTTATCCTCGAAGGTCACGTCACGCTGGGCAATCGCGTCAAAATTGGCGCCGGCTGCGTGATTAAAAACAGCGTCATCGGTGACGACTGCGAAATCAGCCCATACAGCGTGGTGGAAGACGCCCGTCTGGATACGGCATGCACCATCGGCCCGTTTGCGCGTCTGCGCCCGGGCGCTGAGCTGCTGGAAGGCGCTCACGTGGGTAACTTCGTGGAGATGAAAAAAGCGCGTCTGGGTAAAGGCTCGAAAGCCGGTCATCTGACCTATCTGGGCGACGCGGAAATTGGCAATAACGTGAATATTGGTGCAGGGACTATTACCTGTAACTATGACGGCGCGAATAAGTTTAAAACCATCATCGGTGACGACGTGTTTGTTGGATCCGATACGCAGCTGGTGGCGCCTGTTACCGTGGGTAACGGGGTGACCATTGCCGCGGGAACAACCGTTACGCGCGATGTTGCCGAGAACGAGCTCGTTTTAAGCCGCGTTCCGCAGGTCAGCAAGCAGGGCTGGAAACGCCCGGAGAAGAAAAAGTAACAACAAGGCGGGTGGTGCTACGCTTACCCGCCCTACGATTGAGTAGGCCTGATAGGCGTAGCCGTCATCAGGCAAACCCGGGAGAGGAGATAAATATATATTTCCCCCCATAAGCAGTACCCATAAAAATAACCCCACTCTCTACAAGGCTCGGGGCGCCCGGAAAGGGAAAATACAGGTCAGCGACAACGCAGGCATAATGCCTAAATTCGGAATCTAAAATTATGTGTGGAATTGTTGGCGCAGTTGCGCAGCGTGATATTGCTGAAATCCTTCTCGAAGGTTTACGTCGTCTGGAATACCGTGGTTACGACTCAGCCGGTCTGGCTGTCGTCGATGCAGAAGGTCATATGACCCGTCTGCGTCGTCTCGGTAAAGTGCAGATGCTGGCCCAGGCTGCGGAAGAACATCCGCTGCACGGTGGTACCGGTATTGCGCACACCCGCTGGGCGACGCACGGCGAACCGTCTGAAGGTAACGCGCACCCGCATGTGTCTGAACACATCGTGGTCGTGCACAACGGCATTATCGAAAACCACGAACCGCTGCGCGAAGAACTGAAAGCGCGCGGCTACACCTTCGTCTCTGAAACTGACACCGAAGTGATTGCTCACCTGGTGCACTGGGAGCTGGAGCAGGGCGGCACGCTGCGTGATGCGGTGCTGCGTGCTATCCCTCAGCTGCGCGGTGCGTACGGTACGGTGATCATGGATTCCCGCGATCCGTCAACGCTGCTGGCCGCGCGTTCCGGTAGCCCGATGGTTATCGGTCTGGGCATGGGCGAAAACTTCATCGCTTCTGACCAGCTGGCGCTCCTGCCGGTTACCCGTCGCTTTATCTTCCTCGAAGAGGGTGATATCGCGGAAGTGACCCGTCGCAGCGTGACCGTCTTTGATACCAAAGGCGAGCAGGTGAAACGTCAGGAGATCGAATCGAATCTGCAGTACGACGCGGGCGACAAAGGCGCTTACCGTCACTACATGCAGAAAGAGATTTACGAGCAGCCAAACGCCATCAAAAACACCCTGACCGGGCGCATCAGCCACGGTGAAGTGGATCTGAGCGAGCTGGGCGCAAACGCGAACGAACTGCTCGGCAAGGTCGAGCACATTCAGATCGTGGCCTGCGGCACCTCCTACAACTCCGGTATGGTCTCTCGCTACTGGTTTGAATCCCTGGCAGGCGTGCCGTGCGATGTGGAAATCGCGTCTGAATTCCGCTATCGCAAATCCGCGGTGCGTCGTAACAGCCTGATGATCACCCTTTCCCAGTCTGGCGAAACGGCGGATACGCTGGCCGCGCTGCGTCTCTCTAAAGAGCTGGGTTACCTGGGCTCTCTGGCCATCTGTAACGTCCCGGGCTCCTCGCTGGTGCGTGAATCCGATCTGGCGCTGATGACCAAAGCGGGTACTGAAATCGGCGTCGCCTCCACTAAAGCGTTTACCACTCAGCTGACCGTTCTGCTGATGCTGGTGGCGAAGCTGGCGCGTCTGAAAGGTGAAGATGCGTCCGTTGAGCATGACATCGTTCACGGCCTGCAGGCGCTGCCGAGCCGTATTGAGCAGATGCTGTCTCAGGACAAACGCATTGAAGCGCTGGCGGAAGATTTCTCTGACAAACATCACGCCCTGTTCCTGGGGCGTGGCGATCAGTATCCGATTGCGCTGGAAGGCGCGCTGAAGCTGAAAGAGATCTCCTACATTCACGCTGAAGCCTATGCGGCAGGCGAGCTGAAACACGGCCCGCTGGCGCTGATTGACGCGGATATGCCGGTCATCGTTGTGGCACCAAACAACGAACTGCTGGAAAAACTGAAATCTAACATCGAAGAAGTGCGCGCCCGCGGCGGTGTTCTGTACGTCTTCGCCGACAAAGATGCCGGTTTTGTCAGCAACGACAACATGCACATCATCGAGATGCCGCATGTGGAAGAGGTTATCGCACCAATCTTCTACACCGTTCCGCTGCAGCTGCTGGCCTATCACGTTGCCCTGATCAAAGGCACCGACGTTGACCAGCCGCGTAACCTGGCGAAATCGGTTACCGTAGAATAATCCCTTCAGGCTCCACCTTCGGGTGGAGCTTTTTTATCCCGCCCGGCTTGTTTTTCATCAATCCTTTCTCGTTTTTAATAATGACAATTTGTCATCTTCAGCTACTTTTTTCAGTGTCACATAAAGAAAATATTTCTGAAAACGACTTGTCATAAAAGTGGCTAACTAGATGAAAATTAATCTTTCTTTTGCTGATTTTTAAGTAAAATTAACGTTGTCATAAAACTGTCATAATTCGTACATTTATCTGTCACCTGTTTGTCCTATTTTGCTCATCGTAGCCACTAAACAACGATTTACGAAAATCTTGCAGGAGACATTATGAAAGTTATGCGTACCACTGTCGCAACTGTTGTCGCCGCGACCTTATCTCTGAGCGCGTTCTCTGTATTTGCAGAAGCAAGCCTGACTGGCGCTGGTGCAACCTTCCCTGCGCCGGTGTATGCCAAATGGGCAGATACCTACCAGAAAGAAACCGGTAACAAGGTTAACTATCAGGGTATCGGCTCCTCCGGTGGCGTTAAACAAATTACCGCGAACACTGTTGATTTCGGTGCATCAGACGCTCCGCTGTCTGATGACAAGCTGGCTCAGGAAGGCCTGTTCCAGTTCCCTACCGTGATCGGTGGTGTGGTTCTGGCCATCAACCTGCCAGGCGTGAAGTCGGGTGAGCTGGTGCTGGACGGCAAAACGCTGGGTGACATCTACCTGGGCAAAATCAAAAAATGGGATGACGAAGCGATCGCTAAACTCAACCCAGGCCTGAAGCTGCCTTCTCAGAACATCGCCGTGGTTCGCCGCGCGGATGGTTCCGGTACCTCTTTCGTGTTCACCAGCTACCTGGCAAAAGTGAACGAAGAGTGGAAATCTAAAGTCGGCTCCGGCTCTACCGTTAACTGGCCAACCGGTCTGGGCGGCAAGGGTAACGACGGTATCGCCGCGTTCGTACAGCGTCTGCCTGGCTCGATTGGTTACGTAGAGTATGCGTACGCCAAGCAGAACAACCTGTCCTACACCAAACTGGTTTCAGCCGACGGCAAACCGGTTAGCCCGACCGAAGAGAACTTTGCTAACGCGGCAAAAGGCGCTGACTGGAGCAAATCCTTCGCGCAGGATCTGACTAACCAGAAAGGCGAAGGTGCGTGGCCAATCACCTCTACCACCTTCATCCTGGTTCACAAAGAGCAGAAGAAACCTGAGCAGGGCGCCGAAGTGCTGAAGTTCTTCGACTGGGCGTACAAAAACGGCGGCAAACAGGCTAACGCCCTGGATTACGCCACCCTGCCGGACAACGTGGTTGAGCAGATTCGCGCTGCATGGAAAACCAACGTGAAAGACAGCAGCGGTAAAGCGCTGTACTAACAGGATATATTTAACGAAGATGGCGGGTGGCGCTGCGCTTACCCGCCCTACGGTTTAAGCTGTAGGCCCGGTAAGCGTCAGCGCCACCGGGCATATTCGTAAAAACGTCTCAAACAGAAGAGTAATTTATGGCTGCAACCAAGCCTGCATTTAACCCTCCGGGTAAAAAAGGTGACATGATTTTCAGCGCGCTGGTGAAACTGGCTGCGCTGATTGTGCTATTGCTGCTGGGCGGCATTATCGTGTCTCTGATTTTCTCCTCATGGCCGAGCATCCAGAAATTCGGTTTTTCCTTCCTGTGGACCAAAGAGTGGGACGCGCCGAATGACATCTACGGTGCCCTGGTGCCGATTTACGGCACGCTGGTGACCTCGTTCATCGCCCTGCTGATTGCGGTTCCGGTGAGCTTTGGTATTGCCCTGTTCCTGACGGAGCTGGCGCCGGGCTGGCTGCGACGCCCGCTGGGTATTGCCATCGAACTGCTGGCGGCTATTCCAAGTATCGTTTACGGCATGTGGGGTCTGTTCATCTTTGCTCCGCTGTTCGCAACGTATTTTCAGGAACCGGTCGGTAACGTGCTTTCCGCTATTCCGTTTGTGGGTGCCCTGTTCTCTGGCCCGGCTTTCGGTATCGGCATTCTGGCGGCAGGTGTGATTCTCGCCATCATGATTATTCCGTACATTGCGGCGGTCATGCGCGATGTCTTCGAACAAACGCCGGTGATGATGAAAGAGTCGGCCTACGGCATCGGCTGCACCACCTGGGAAGTGATCTGGCGCATTGTCCTTCCGTTCACCAAAAATGGGGTGATCGGGGGCGTGATGCTGGGCCTGGGTCGTGCGCTGGGTGAAACCATGGCGGTCACATTTATCATCGGTAACACCTACCAGCTCGACAGCGCGTCGCTCTACATGCCGGGTAACAGTATTACCTCGGCGCTGGCGAATGAATTTGCGGAAGCGGAATCCGGACTGCACGTGGCGGCGCTGATGGAGCTGGGTCTGATTCTGTTCGTTATCACCTTCATCGTTCTGGCGATTTCCAAGCTGATGATTATGCGCCTCGCTAAAAATGAGGGGGCACGCTAATGGCAACTCTCGAAATGCAAGCTACCGCTGAACTGGCGGAATCCCGCCGAAAAATGCAGGCCAGACGCCGCATGAAAAACCGAATTGCCCTGTCGCTCTCTATGGCGACGATGGCATTCGGCCTGTTCTGGCTGGTCTGGATCCTCTTCTCGACGGTCGTTCGCGGGATTGACGGGATGTCACTGTCGTTGTTCACCGAAATGACGCCGCCGCCGAACACGGCGGGTGGTGGCCTGGCGAATGCCCTGGCGGGCAGCGGCCTGCTGATCCTCTGGGCGACGGTCTTCGGCACCCCGCTGGGCATCATGGCGGGCATCTACCTGGCAGAATACGGTCGTAAATCCTGGCTTGCCGAAGTCATTCGCTTCATCAACGACATTCTGCTGTCTGCACCTTCTATCGTCGTGGGTCTGTTTGTTTACACCGTGGTGGTGGCGCAGATGGAACACTTCTCCGGCTGGGCGGGCGTGATTGCCCTGGCGCTGCTGCAGGTGCCGATTGTTATTCGAACCACCGAGAACATGCTGAAACTGGTGCCGGACAGCCTGCGTGAAGCGGCTTATGCGCTGGGTACGCCGAAATGGAAGATGATCTCTGCGATTACGCTGAAGGCGTCTGTCTCCGGAATCATGACCGGTATCCTGCTGGCGGTTGCGCGTATCGCGGGTGAAACGGCGCCGCTGCTGTTTACGTCTCTCTCCAATCAGTTCTGGAGCACGGACATGATGCAGCCGATCGCCAACCTGCCGGTGACGATCTTTAAATTTGCGATGAGCCCATTCGCTGAATGGCAGCAGCTGGCCTGGGCCGGGGTGCTGATCATTACCCTTTGCGTACTGTTGCTGAACATTCTGGCGCGCGTCATTTTCGCGAAGAAGAAACACGGTTAATTTTTTACGGCGCGGCAGCTCGCGGCGCCGAATGAGGAAATGAGTCAATGAGTATGGTTGATACTGCCCCGGGTAAGATTCAGGTTCGTGATTTGAACTTCTACTACGGCAAATTCCATGCCCTGAAGAACATTAACCTGGATATCGCGAAGAACCAGGTCACGGCATTTATCGGTCCGTCCGGCTGCGGAAAATCCACGCTGCTGCGTACCTTTAACAAAATGTATTCGCTCTATCCGGAGCAGCGTGCTGAAGGTGAAATCATCCTGGACGGCGAAAACATTCTGACCCAGGCTCAGGATATCGCCCTGCTGCGCGCCAAAGTGGGGATGGTGTTCCAGAAACCAACGCCGTTCCCGATGTCCATTTACGACAACATCGCGTTTGGCGTTCGCCTGTTTGAAAAACTCTCCCGTGCCGATATGGACGAGCGCGTGCAGTGGGCTTTGACCAAGGCAGCATTATGGAACGAAACCAAAGATAAGTTGCACCAGAGCGGTTACTCTCTCTCCGGCGGTCAGCAGCAGCGTCTGTGCATTGCGCGCGGTATCGCTATTCGCCCGGAAGTGTTGCTGCTGGATGAGCCGTGTTCAGCGCTGGACCCGATCTCAACCGGCCGTATTGAAGAGCTTATCACCGAGCTGAAGCAGGATTACACCGTGGTTATCGTGACCCATAACATGCAGCAGGCTGCACGTTGTTCCGATCACACGGCGTTTATGTACCTGGGCGAGTTGATTGAGTTCAGCGATACGGACGCGCTGTTCACCAGGCCCGCGAAGAAACAAACCGAAGATTATATTACTGGCCGCTACGGTTGATTTGCCTTAGTGCATGTGGAGAAACCATGGACAACCTCAATCTTAATAAACACATTTCCGGCCAGTTCAACGCAGAGCTGGAAAGCATTCGCACCCAGGTAATGACCATGGGCGGCATGGTCGAGCAGCAGCTTTCTGATGCGATTACGGCAATGCACAACCAGGACAGCGAGCTGGCGAAGCGCGTCATTGAAGGCGACAAAAATGTCAACATGATGGAAGTCGCTATCGACGAGGCCTGCGTGCGCATTATCGCGAAACGTCAGCCGACGGCGAGCGACCTGCGTCTGGTGATGGCGATCATCAAAACCATCGCCGAGCTGGAGCGTATTGGTGACGTTGCGGATAAAATCTGTCGTACCGCGCTGGAGAAGTTCTCTCAGCAGCACCTGCCGCTGCTGGTGAGCCTTGAGTCGCTGGGCCGCCACACCGTGCAGATGCTGCACGACGTGCTGGATGCCTTTGCGCGTATGGATCTGGACGAAGCGGTGCGTATCTACCGTGAAGACAAGAAGGTCGACCAGGAGTATGAAGGCATCGTGCGTCAGCTGATGACCTACATGATGGAAGATTCACGTACGATCCCAAGCGTACTGACCGCCCTGTTCTGCGCGCGCTCTATCGAGCGTATCGGCGACCGCTGCCAGAACATTTGCGAATACATTTTCTACTTCGTTAAAGGTCAGGACTTCCGTCACGTGGGCGGCGACGAGCTGGACAAGCTGCTGGCGGGTAAAGATCCGAAAGAGTGAGTTTTCCCCTCACCCTAACTCTCTCCCACAGGGAGAGGGTCGGGGTGAGGGGAAAACTCAGCGAGTAATATCCCACCCGCGAGCCTTCCACAGTTCCGGCAGCTGTGCCAGATCGGTAAAGGTCGTCACGTTTGGATGATCGATCGGCTTGTTGTGCGGATCGGCGCAGAAGTAAAACACCTCCATCCCCGCATCAATCCCCGACTGCGCGCCCGCAGACGAGTCATCCACCAGAATGCAGTTTTCTACGTTGACGTTCATCGCTTTTGCCGCATGGAACATCAGCGCCGGGTCTGGCTTCCAGCGCTGGATATCGTAGCCGCTGAACAGTTTTTCCGGGAAATGGTGCAACATCTCAAGCTTGCCCAGCGAGTGCTGCATTTTGCTGACCGGGCCGTTAGAAACGACGCAGACTGGCACCGTCATCGCATCCAGCAATGCGTTAGCCCCGGAGATTACCTCCAGCTCGGAGTCGAACAGGCGTGCGACCTCGGCGCGATACACCGGTTCCAGATCGGCTTTCGCCAGATCCACACCGTGTTCTTCGTTAATGATGTCGATGATCTCGTAGAGCTTCACGCCCTTAAAGCGTTTAAACACCTCTTCGAGTTCCAGCGTAATGCCAAATTCCTGGAACATGGTGACATACGCGCGGGAACAAATGACCTCACTGTCGACCAGCGTACCGTCGCAGTCGAAAAATACCGCTTCAATTCCGGACATGCCTTTCCCTTTTAACAAGTTTAACGTTTACGTACGGCAGTTCGCCGGGACGCAATCGTTGCCGTATAAGCAAAATCAATGAAAAAAGTATCACGTAACCGCCACTATTGTCGCATTTTGGTATAGGATAGCGACGAATTTTCCCTCCTTGTTCGGAATTGATGATGAGTCAACAACACACTACCCAGACGTCTGGTCAGGGTCTGCTTGAGCGCGTTTTTAAACTGCGCGAGCACGGCACAACGGCACGCACCGAAGTGATCGCTGGTTTCACCACCTTCCTGACGATGGTCTATATCGTTTTTGTGAACCCTCAAATTCTGGGCGTCGCTGGCATGGATACCAGCGCCGTCTTCGTTACAACCTGTCTGATCGCGGCCCTTGGCAGCATTCTGATGGGGGTGTTCGCTAACCTGCCGGTTGCGCTGGCACCGGCGATGGGCCTGAATGCGTTCTTCGCATTCGTGGTTGTTCAGGCGATGGGGCTGCCGTGGCAGGTTGGCATGGGCGCCATCTTCTGGGGCGCGGTTGGCCTGCTGCTGCTGACCATTTTCCGCGTGCGTTACTGGATGATTGCAAACATTCCCGTGAGTCTGCGCGTGGGCATCACCAGCGGTATCGGTCTGTTCATCGGGATGATGGGGCTGAAAAACGCCGGCGTTATCGTGGCGAACCCGGATACGCTGGTGAGCATCGGTCACCTGACCTCTCATAACGTGCTGCTGGGCGTGCTGGGCTTCTTTATCATCGCGATCCTGGCTTCCCGCAATATTCACGCGGCGGTACTGGTCTCCATCGTGGTCACCACCCTGCTGGGCTGGATGCTGGGTGACGTTCACTATAACGGTATTGTCTCCGCGCCACCGAGCGTCTCTACCGTGATTGGTCACGTCGATCTGGCGGGTTCCCTGAATCTGGGCCTGGCGGGCGTAATTTTCTCCTTCATGCTGGTCAACCTGTTTGACTCCTCCGGTACGCTGATTGGCGTGACCGACAAAGCGGGCCTGGCGGATGAGAACGGAAAATTCCCGCGCATGAAGCAGGCGCTGTTTGTGGACAGCGTCTCCTCTGTGACCGGCGCTTTTATCGGAACCTCGTCCGTTACCGCGTACATTGAATCTTCTTCCGGCGTGTCCGTGGGCGGCCGTACTGGCCTGACGGCGGTGGTCGTGGGTATTCTGTTCCTGCTGGTGATCTTCCTCTCTCCGCTGGCGGGTATGGTTCCTCCGTATGCGGCAGCCGGCGCGCTGATCTATGTGGGTGTGCTGATGACCTCCAGCCTGTCACGCGTGAAGTGGGATGATTTAACCGAAGCGGTACCGGCGTTTATTACCGCCGTGATGATGCCGTTCAGCTTCTCGATTACCGAAGGTATCGCGCTTGGCTTTATCTCTTACTGCGTAATGAAGATCGGTACCGGCCGCTTCCGCGACCTCAGCCCATGCGTGATTGTTGTGGCGCTGCTGTTTGTGCTGAAGATTGTGTTTATTGATGCCAAATAAACAACAAGCCCTTTTCGAAGAAAAGGGCTTTAGTGTTTGCACCCTCTCCCGTGGGAGAGGGCCAGGGTGAGGGCATCAGGCCGCAATAAGCTTACGCTTTCACCCTCTTAATATAATCCCCAAACGCCGTCAGCTGACCAGACAGATGATCGCGCGTGCTCTGATCCACCACTACACCCGTTTGCGGGTCGACCTTGTTCTGAATCACACCACCCATAAATTCCGGCTTGTTCATGACCATCGCGTCCAGGAATACCAGGATCTGGCGCAGATGATACTGACAGCGCGCGCCGCCAATCGCGCCCATTGAGCTGGTCTGGATCAGCACCGGCTTGCCTGACAGCGGCTGCTCAGGCAAACGGGACAGCCAGTCGATGGCATTCTTCAGACCACCCGGAACCGAGTAGTTATACTCCGGCGTGACGATGACTACGCCGTCGGCCTGGCGGATCTGCTCTGCCAGCGCCTCAACGCTCTGCGGGAAACCCTCTTCCTGCTGTACGTCAGCGTCATACAGCGGAATATCGCCAATAGACGGCAGGGCGCTAATTTCCATTCCTGCCGGTGCCAGCTGTGGCAGCGTGCGGGCAACCATCCCGTTAAATGAACCTTTGCGCAGGCTTCCCAGTAACGTAACTACTTTCAACGTATCAGACATGATTACTCCTGTTTCATCATGATGACCCTGATCGGATCAGCTAAGGGTGAATGCTTTTTCTGCCGGTAAACTGGTTAAACGCATCAGGCGTGCTGCGGGCTCGTTGGCGCGCTCGGGCACATCAGGAAGGCTACGCCATCCCTGTTGGCTGTCAAATTCCCAGATTTTCATGCGTTCGATGGCGGGGGTAACCGCAATGGACCAAATGAGCACATCCTCTGCGTCGCTGAGTGCCTCTACCAGCGTGGCCTGAGCGGCACGCAGACGTCCGGAGCCTGGAAGCAGTTGCAGCATGCTGGCGTCGTCTGAGGCGCATCCACAGAGCTTGCGAATGCTCTGGCGCAGGGTAATGAGCTGGGCTCGGGCTTCGACAGGATCGTTCTGGTTGCGTACCCACAGCCTCTCATTGCTGGAGAGCGGATAGTCTTCATGCGCATTACCGCCATGGAAGCTGCGCGTCGCGCGTTGAAGTTCCATATCCAGCCCACAATCCCCTTCAGTGGTCAGCGCGACGCCAATGATATTGCCCGCGTAGGCAATTGAAAAACGAGGGAGATCCGGGTCGGCAAAGACCGGGCGGCCTTCGGGTTGGGTAATGATGTCCGGCAGCTCGCTGGTGCCGTACAGCATAAACAGCAGTTCTGCGAGAAGCGCTCTGGACGCTAAAAACCGCGTTCTGCGGTGTTCCGGAAGAGTGAGTGCTTCACTGTGACAGGCTGAAGAAATTCTTGCCGATACGAGACGTCCTTCCGTAAGTATCCCTCTTGCAAAGTGCGTAGCCATTTTTCGCTCCTTGATAATGGTCGTAATCGGTTAAACGGTTACATGATTATCGCTTAACTTGACTCCTGTTTTAATCAGTAAATGGGAGTAAGAGAAGCCTTAGGACCGAACTTTACATTTTCTTAGGCAAAAATTGGATCGCTGGCACCGTACAGCGCCTTAATGGTTTCCCGCAGCCAGAGGATTTTCGGATTATGGCTGTTCCGTTTATGCCAGATCAGCGTGAAGGGAACGGTTAGCTTTTCAGCCTGCGCTTCGTCAATGGGAATGGGCAGCGCGATCAGCTTCCGCTGGTGGAGTTGATTGTAGTGATGGCAGTAGTGCGGAGCCGTGGCGATATAGTTATGGCCGGGCTGGGCTGCCATAAACATCGATTGCTCAAAGCCCGGCACGCTCATGGCAATGTTTCTCTCCCGACCCATCTCCTTTAGCACTTCGTCCAGTGCCCAGGTGTCGCTGCGTTCCCAGAAGATGCTGATGTGCGGGTAGCGCAGGAAGGTTTCGAGGTTCCATTCATCCTGAAGCGCGGGGTGATCCTCACGCAGATACACGCACGGACGGTCGCTGAACAGAATCTCATAGTCGATGAACCACGGCATTAGCTTCAGCAATTCACGCGAGCGCGGGTGCGTTTCGCGTCCGGTGAATCCCAGATCCACCTCTCCACGCGTAATGGCGTCCAGCGAGTCATAATCCCAGTGACGCATCTTCACCGTCGCCTGCGGATAGCGCTGGTTAACCTGCTCCAGCAGAGCGTTAAAGCGGATCAGCATCAACGGCGTTTCGGCGGCCAGCACGAACGTTAGCCCGCCCGGGGAATCATGGTGGAATTTATCGAGGATCTGGTTGCCGATTTGCATCCAGTCGGCCAAATCCTGCTCCAGGCTTACCGTCAGCGGGGTCGGCAGCAGCCCCAGCGGCGTTTTGACAAACAGCGGGTCGTCAAACCAGTCGCGCAGCTTGGCCAGCGATTTACTCACCGCAGACGGCGTCACGTTCATCCGTTTCGCCGCTTTGGTGACGCTGCGCTCCTGCAGCAAAAGCTGCAGGCACAGCAACAGGTTAAGATCGAGACTGCTGATGGGCTTCTTCATAATGCGCCGCGGGCTGGATGACCATAAGTAAGGTGATGCACAGTATGCTACAGCCAATCAGAACCCCGATCAGCATATTCAGCGCGTTAAGCCCGATGACCGCCGCCATCCAAATCCACAGCGACGAGCCGCAGACCTGCGCAATTCCCAGCACCGAGCTTGCCACGCCTGCCCGCAGCGAAAAGGGGCCAAGCGCCTGGCTCATCGCCACGCCAAAGCCAACCGAAAACCCGGCACAAATAAGGGTAATACCCGCCAGCATCACCGGATGCGAGCTGGTGGTTGCCAGGATCGCGCCTGCCGTGAGGAATAAAACCTGTGAGGTCAGCATCAACGCACGCTGGCTGAAAACATTTAGCGCAAACGGGGTGGAGAACGAGACCGCCATACTGACCATGGCGGTTAATGCCATCACCGTTGAATACTCACCGCGATCGAAGCCCATGGTCTCCATCAGCAAAACCGGGGAAACGTTTACATAGGTCAGGATCACCGCCACGCTTAACGTGGTCACGGCCAGACGACTGAGGAAAAAGCGGTTAAGCAGCTTCTCGGCTGGGTGAATGGTTGCGGTATGACCGGTATTCTGCGAGCCCGGGTGGGTCTCTTTCAGCACGGCGATGGACAGGATAAACACCAGCGCGCCCATCGCCGCCATGGTCCAGAACAGGCTCTGCCACGGGAATTTCAGCATGATCAGATATCCCACGACCGGGGCCAGCACCGGGATGATGCAGGTAATACCGTTCAGCATCGAAAGCACTTTGGCGCGACGCTGGGCGCTTAAGGTGTCGCGCAAAATGGCAAACGCGACGACGTAGCAGCCACCGGCGCCAATGCCCTGAATAAACCGTCCTGTCAGGAACAAGGTGCTGCTTTGCGCCTGTGAGCAGAGAAGAGAGGCAAGGGCAAAAATGATGGCGCCCGTTATGGCGACAGGCTGACGGCCTGCTTTATCCGCGATTTTCCCGGCAAACAGCATCGACGACGCCATCCCCGCGAGGTAGGCCGAAAACGCGATGTGCAGCTGCGCCTCGCTGGCGCCCAGATCGCGGGCGATGTGCGGCAATCCCACCAGATACATATCAATGCCGGACGGATAAAGCAGAACTAATGCGAAACTACAAAACAGAAAACGCGCCATAAACCCCCCATAGATGCAGGCATGCAGGATAGGGGGATAAAGAGGATTAGGCGAGTTGCCATTTGGACAATGGTGATTTCCCGGGAGGAAATCACCATCAGCGATCGGGCCTTACTTACCGATACAGAAGCTCGAGAAAATCCGTCCCAGCAGATCGTCTGACGTAAACTCCCCGGTGATCTCGCTCAGATTCTGCTGCGCCAGACGCAGCTCTTCCGCCAGCAGTTCACCCGCCCACGCGCCGATCAGCTGCGCTTTACCCTGAACAAGGTGGTTTGCCGCCTCTTCCAGCGCCTGCAGGTGACGACGACGCGCGAGGAAGCCGCCTTCCATGCTGGTGTCAAAGCCCATGCTCTGCTTGAGATGGTTGCGCAGGTCGTCAACGCCTTCACCGGTACGCGCCGACAGGCGAATCAGTGAGTGACCATTCACATCGCTGATGCCCAGCGTTTCGCCGGTGACGTCCGCTTTGTTACGCACTACGGTGATCGGCAGCTTAGCCGGCAGACGGGCGATAAAGTCCGGCCAGATCTCAGCCGGGTCAACGGCGTCGGTCGTGGTGCCGTCCACCATAAACAGCACGCGGTCGGCCTGCTCGATCTCCTGCCAGGCGCGTTCGATACCGATGCGCTCAACCTCGTCGCTGGCATCGCGCAGGCCCGCGGTATCAATGATATGCAGCGGCATCCCGTCGATGTGGATATGCTCGCGCAGCACGTCGCGGGTGGTGCCGGCAATGTCGGTGACGATCGCCGCTTCACGGCCCGCCAGGGCGTTCAGCAGGCTCGATTTCCCGGCGTTAGGGCGTCCGGCAATCACCACCTTCATCCCTTCACGCAGCAGGCTGCCCTGGCGCGCTTCGGCACGAACGGCGTCGAGATCGCTCATTACCTGGTTAAGCTGGGCTTCGATTTTGCCGTCAGAGAGGAAGTCGATCTCCTCGTCCGGGAAGTCGATAGCCGCTTCCACGTAGATGCGCAGGTGAGTAAGTGCTTCCACAAGGTGATTCACACGCGCGGAGAATGCCCCCTGCAGTGAGTTCAGGGCAGAGCGGGCCGCCTGTTCCGAGCTGGCGTCGATCAGGTCAGCAATGGCCTCAGCCTGCGCCAGGTCGAGCTTGTCGTTGAGGAAGGCTCGTTCGGAGAACTCGCCCGGCTTCGCAATGCGCAGGCCCGGCAGGGTCAGGATACGTTTTAACAGCAGGTCGAGGATAACCGGCCCGCCATGGCCCTGAAGCTCCAGCACGTCTTCACCGGTAAAGGAGTTCGGGCCGGGGAACCACAGCGCAATGCCCTGGTCCAGCGGCGTGCCGTCGGTATCTTTAAACGGCAGGTAATCAGCGTAGCGAGGCTTTGGCAGTTTACCCAGCACCGCTTCGGCCACCTCGCGCGCCTTCAGGCCGGAGATACGCAGAATGCCTACACCACCGCGTCCCGGTGGGGTTGCCTGGGCGACGATAGTGTCGTTATGGCTCATGGTTGGTCTCGTTCAATACAAATAAAAAAGGCGGTCAATCGACCGCCCTTATTTTAGCGTTAACTTACCGAATCAGGATTTTTTCTTTTCGCGGCTATGCAGGCCACGTTTTTCCAGACCACGGTAAATCAGCTGCTGCTGGATGATGGTCACCAGGTTGCTGACGATATAGTACAGCACCAGACCTGACGGGAACCACAGGAAGAACACGGTGAAGATGACCGGCATAAAGGTCATGATCTTCTGCTGCATCGGGTCGGTCACGGTGGTCGGCGACATCTTCTGGATGAAGAACATCGTCACGCCCATCAGGATCGGCAGGATGTAGTACGGGTCCTGTGCAGACAGGTCATGGATCCACAGTGCGAACGGCGCGTGGCGCAGCTCAACGGAACCCATCAGCATGTAGTACAGCGCAAGGAAGATTGGCATCTGAATCAGCAGCGGGAAGCAACCACCCAGGGGGTTTACTTTCTCTGCTTTATACAGGGCCATCATTTCCTGGCTCTGACGCTGTTTGTCATCGCCCAGACGCTCACGCATCGCCTGAATCTTCGGCTGCAGCATACGCATCTTCGCCATGGAGGTGTACTGCGCTTTAGTCAGCGGGTACATGATGCCACGAACGATGAAGGTGATAACGATGATGGAGAAGCCCCAGTTACCCAGGAAGCTGTGGATGAACTTCAGCAGCTTAAACAGCGGCTGAGAGATGAACCACAACCAACCGTAATCCACGGTCAGATCCAGGTGCGGCGCAACAGCGGCCATTTTGTCCTGAATTTCCGGGCCGACCCACAGGGTGCTTGCCATCTTACCGGTTTGACCCGGCTGAACCAGAATCGGCTGAGATTTATAGCCGATGGCTGCAAGACCGTTACCCAGGTTCGCGGTATAGAAGTTATTCGTACCGTCGTTGTTTGGGATCCAGGCCGTTGCGAAATACTGTTGCAGCATCGCAACCCAACCGCCTTTGGAACTAACGTTCAGGTTTTCGTTATCGGCAATGGTGTCGAATTTGTATTTCTCATACTTCGCGTCTGGCGTGGAGTACGCCGCGCCACGGAAGGTATGCAGCGCAAAGTTGCTGCTTCCGGTGTCACGGTGAGACGGCAGATTGATGGACTGCTTCAGCTGGCCAAAGGTTGACAGCTCCAGCGGTTTCGCACTGGCGTTCTGTACGCTATAGCCCACGTTCACCGCATATTCACCGCGTTTCAGGGTGAAGGTTTTAGTGAAGGTGTTGCCTGCGGCGTCAGTGTACGTCATCGGGATTGCGAGTTCGTTCTGACCATCAGCCAGCACAAAGGTGTCGCTCTCGACGTTATACAGTGGACGCGCACCGTTAGCCGGGTTATCCGGGCCATCACGGCCGGTCAGGCCGCTCTGCGCCTGGTAGATAAACTCAGGCGTGGTTTCCAGTAACTGGAACGGTTCGTTAGACTTCAGCTCTTTCGGGTAGGTCAACAGCAGCGCCTGCTCAACATCACCACCACGGGTGTTGATTGTCAGCTCAAGCACATCGGTCTTAACCGTAATCTGTTTCCCCTGGCCACTGGCCGGTACGCCCTGGTCGGCGGCGCTACCCGCTGCGGTGGTCGTAGTCTGCGTGGTCTGCTGCTGGGGTTGAGGATTTTTATCCTGCTCCCATGCCTGCCAGATCATGAAAGACACGAACAACAAAGCGATGATAAGAAGATTGCGTTGCGAATCCATCGTTAGTGTTCTCTGGTATCAAAGGGTCCTGGGGGGACGGGGTCGTCTCCACCGGGGTGTAAAGGGTGGCATTTTAATACGCGTTTCACCGTCAACCAACTGCCTTTTATCACTCCAAACCTGCGCAATGCCTCAATTCCGTAGCTTGAGCATGTTGGTGTAAAACGGCAGTGCGGCCCGAGTAGCGGACTAATCAGGCGTTGATAGACCCGAATGAGGGCTATCAGGACCCGTGAGCCAGGCGACAGTGGCGGCGCCATAATTTTTCCAACGCTTCCGAGAGAGCACGGTTATCGAGGTCGGCAACCCCTTTTTTAGCCACCACCACGAAATCCATTGAAGGCAGTTCGTGCTGACGTAAACGGAAGCTTTCACGCGTCAGACGTTTAATCCGATTGCGTTCATGCGCACGCTTAACATTTTTCTTGGCGACTGTGAGACCGATGCGGGGATGCCCCAGCGAATTTTGGCGGCCGAGGATGGTGATTTGCGGCGTGCCAGCCCGTAGTGGCTGCTGGAAGACGAAAGTGAAATGAGCGGGAGTTAACAAACGTAACTCCCTGGGAAATGCTAGCTTAACCACTCAGGGGTTAGCTTTATTACTTGGAAACGGTCAGACGAGCGCGGCCTTTAGCACGACGACGTGCCAGAACCTGACGACCATTTTTAGTAGCCATACGAGCACGGAAGCCGTGAGAACGGTTGCGCTTCAGTACAGACGGTTGAAAAGTGCGTTTCATGGCGATTTCTACCTAAACTTGAATAAATTCACTGACTTTTGCGTATACCCGAACGAGTTTCGAACGACTAACGCCTCAGCGTGGGTGATTAAAGAGGCCGGATTGTAATAATTGTACACTCCGGAGTCAATTCTCTTTCCTTATTTCCCGCGTATTTCCGCACGTTTTCGCGTGGAAAATGAGCAACGGACGACGCAGGAAGATGAGCATCACGCGCCGGGTCGAGGATTATACGGCCTCGCCAACAAAGCGCAAGGATCGTCCCGGATCTTCGTTAGATCATTTAAGCAATAAATTGTCTGTGCTCATTAATTTTTCCAATATGCGGACTAAATCGTGGGGTACTGGCGCCAGGATCGTTTACACTTATCCGGTTCCGGATCTTCCTGTGGATAAATCGGGAAGAATCTGTGAGAAACAGAAGATCTCTGGCTCAGTTTAGGCTATGATCCGCGGTCCCGATTGGGATCCCAGGATCCTGGTCAGGATAAATTGCAGATAGCAATTCGCACGTCCCCCTTTACACAGGGTCATGCCGATGTGCGCCAACAATCATGAATATTCAATAGTTTTCTTTTATTGTTCGAGTGGAGTCCGCCGTGTCACTTTCGCTTTGGCAGCAGTGTCTTGCCCGATTGCAGGATGAGTTACCAGCCACAGAATTCAGTATGTGGATCCGCCCGTTGCAGGCGGAACTGAGCGATAACACGCTGGCTTTGTATGCGCCAAACCGTTTTGTGCTCGATTGGGTAAGGGACAAGTACCTTAATAACATCAATGGACTGCTGAACGATTTCTGCGGGTCTGATGCCCCGCAGCTGCGCTTTGAAGTGGGCACAAAGCCGGTCACCCAAACCGTTCGTGAAACCGTGAACGTAGCAGCGCCTGCTCAGGCCGCGCCTGCTCAGGCCGCGCCTGCTCCGGCCCCTCGCGTCGCACCCGCTCGTCAGGGCTGGGATAATGTCCCCGCACCGGCTGAGCCAACCTACCGCTCTAACGTTAACGTGAAACATACGTTCGATAACTTCGTTGAAGGTAAGTCGAACCAGCTGGCGCGCGCGGCGGCTCGTCAGGTTGCTGATAATCCCGGTGGGGCCTACAACCCGCTGTTCCTTTATGGCGGCACGGGTCTGGGTAAAACGCACCTGCTGCATGCGGTGGGTAACGGCATTATGGCGCGCAAGCCCAATGCCAAAGTGGTGTATATGCACTCCGAACGCTTCGTTCAGGACATGGTAAAAGCCCTGCAAAACAATGCGATCGAAGAGTTTAAACGCTACTATCGTTCTGTTGACGCGCTGCTCATCGATGACATCCAGTTCTTTGCCAATAAAGAACGATCGCAGGAAGAGTTTTTCCACACCTTCAATGCCCTGCTGGAAGGCAATCAGCAGATCATTTTGACCTCGGATCGTTATCCAAAAGAGATCAACGGTGTTGAAGATCGTCTTAAATCCCGCTTCGGCTGGGGACTGACCGTGGCGATCGAGCCACCGGAGCTGGAAACCCGCGTCGCGATCCTGATGAAGAAAGCCGATGAAAACGACATTCGCCTGCCGGGCGAAGTGGCGTTCTTCATCGCCAAGCGTCTGCGCTCCAACGTGCGTGAGCTGGAAGGAGCGCTGAACCGCGTTATCGCCAATGCTAACTTCACCGGTCGTGCGATCACCATCGATTTTGTGCGTGAAGCGCTGCGAGATTTGCTGGCATTGCAGGAAAAACTGGTCACTATCGACAATATTCAAAAGACGGTGGCTGAGTACTACAAGATCAAAGTGGCAGATTTACTGTCTAAACGTCGTTCCCGCTCGGTGGCGCGTCCGCGTCAGATGGCGATGGCGCTGGCAAAGGAATTAACCAACCACAGTCTGCCGGAAATCGGGGATGCGTTTGGTGGCCGTGACCATACGACCGTGCTGCACGCTTGTCGCAAGATTGAGCAGTTACGCGAAGAAAGCCACGACATAAAAGAAGATTTTTCCAATCTAATCAGAACATTATCATCGTGACGCTATGAAATTTACCGTTGAACGTGAACATTTATTAAAACCGCTGCAACAGGTGAGTGGCCCATTAGGTGGCCGCCCAACGCTGCCTATTCTCGGAAACCTGCTGCTTCAGGTCGCGGACGGTACGCTGTCGCTGACCGGTACAGATCTGGAAATGGAAATGATCGCGCGCGTTACGCTGACGCAGCCGCACGACGCGGGCGCGACCACGGTTCCGGCACGTAAATTCTTTGACATCTGCCGCGGGCTGCCGGAAGGCGCTGAAATCGCCGTGCAGCTGGAAGGCGACCGTATGCTGGTGCGCTCTGGCCGCAGCCGTTTCTCGCTCTCCACGCTGCCTGCTGCGGACTTCCCGAACCTGGACGACTGGCAGAGCGAAGTTGAATTCACCCTGCCGCAGGCGACGATGAAGCGTCTGATTGAGGCCACGCAGTTCTCCATGGCGCATCAGGACGTCCGTTACTACTTAAACGGCATGCTGTTCGAAACCGAAGGTGAAGAGCTGCGTACCGTGGCCACCGACGGCCACCGTCTGGCGGTCTGTTCTATGCCGATTGGCGACTCACTGCCAAACCATTCGGTGATCGTGCCGCGTAAAGGGGTGATTGAGCTGATGCGTATGCTCGACGGCGGCGACACGCCGCTGCGCGTGCAGATCGGCAGCAACAATATCCGCGCACACGTGGGCGATTTTGTCTTCACGTCTAAGCTGGTTGACGGTCGTTTCCCGGATTATCGCCGCGTATTGCCGAAGAATCCGGACAAAACGCTGGAAGCAGGCTGCGACAGCCTCAAGCAGGCCTTTGCCCGTGCGGCCATTCTCTCAAACGAGAAATTCCGCGGCGTGCGCCTGTACGTGAGTGAAAACCAGATCAAAATCACCGCTAACAACCCGGAGCAGGAAGAGGCAGAAGAAATTCTGGACGTCACCTACGCCGGAACCGAGATGGAAATCGGCTTTAACGTCAGCTACGTGCTGGATGTGCTGAATGCGCTGAAGTGCGAGAACGTGCGCATTCTGCTGACCGACTCCGTTTCAAGCGTACAGATTGAAGATGCCGCATCACAGTCGGCTGCTTATGTTGTCATGCCAATGAGACTGTAATGTCGCTCACCCGTCTGTTGATCCGCGACTTTCGCAATATTGAAAGCGCGGATCTCGCTTTATCCCCTGGCTTTAACTTCCTGGTTGGCGCAAACGGCAGCGGCAAAACCAGCGTGCTTGAGGCCATCTATACGCTCGGCCACGGTCGGGCGTTTCGCAGCTTGCAGATTGGCCGCGTCATTCGCCACGAGCAGGAATCCTTTGTTCTGCACGGGCGTTTGCAGGGGGCGGAGCGGGAAACCGCCATCGGCCTGACCAAAGACAAGCAGGGCGACAGCAAGGTGCGCATCGACGGCACCGACGGCCATAAAGTGGCGGAGCTGGCGCTGCTGATGCCAATGCAGCTGATTACGCCGGAGGGGTTTACTTTACTCAACGGCGGCCCCAAATACAGAAGAGCATTCCTCGACTGGGGATGCTTTCACAACGAAGCCGGTTTCTTTAACGCCTGGAGCAACCTGAAGCGTCTGCTCAAGCAGCGTAACGCCGCGCTGCGCCAGGTTACCCGTTACGCCCAGCTGCGTCCGTGGGACATGGAGTTAATCCCTCTCGCGGAACAAATCAGCAACTGGCGTGCCGAATACAGCGCAGGTATCGCCGAAGACATGGCCGACACCTGCAAACAGTTTTTACCCGAGTTCTCTCTCACCTTCTCCTTCCAGCGCGGCTGGGAGAAAGAGACGGATTATGCCGAGGTGTTAGAGAGAAGCTTCGAGCGCGACCGCATGTTGACCTACACCGCGCACGGCCCGCACAAGGCGGATTTCCGCATTCGTGCCGACGGTGCACCGGTGGAAGACACGCTGTCGCGCGGGCAGCTCAAGCTCCTGATGTGTGCGCTGCGCCTGGCACAGGGAGAGTTTCTCACCCGCGAGAGCGGAAGACGCTGCCTGTACCTGATAGATGATTTTGCCTCGGAACTTGACGACGCGCGGCGCGGGCTGCTTGCCAGCCGCTTAAAAGCCACGCAGTCGCAGGTTTTCGTCAGCGCCATTAGCGCTGAACACGTTATAGACATGTCGGACGAAAATTCGAAGATGTTTACCGTGGAAAAGGGTAAAATAACGGATTAACCCAAGTTGAAATGAGCGAGAAACGTTGATGTCGAATTCTTATGACTCCTCCAGTATCAAAGTCCTGAAAGGGCTGGATGCGGTGCGTAAGCGCCCGGGTATGTATATCGGCGACACGGATGACGGCACCGGTCTGCACCACATGGTATTCGAGGTGGTAGATAACGCTATCGACGAAGCGCTCGCGGGTCACTGTAAAGACATCGTGGTCACCATCCATGCGGACAACTCCGTCTCCGTCACCGATGATGGTCGTGGCATCCCAACCGGTATTCACCCGGAAGAGGGCGTCTCTGCTGCGGAAGTGATCATGACCGTGCTGCACGCAGGCGGTAAGTTCGACGATAACTCCTATAAAGTTTCCGGCGGCCTGCACGGCGTAGGCGTCTCCGTGGTTAACGCCCTGTCGCAGAAGCTGGAGCTGGTTATCCAGCGCGAAGGCAAAATTCACCGTCAGCTCTATACGCACGGCGTGCCGCAGGCACCGCTGGCCGTTACTGGCGATACCGACAAAACCGGTACCATGGTGCGTTTCTGGCCGAGCCTCGAAACCTTCACCAACGTCACCGAATTCGAGTACGACATCCTGGCGAAACGCCTGCGTGAACTGTCGTTCCTGAACTCCGGCGTCTCTATTCGCCTGCGTGACAAGCGTGACGGCAAAGAAGACCACTTCCACTACGAAGGCGGTATCAAGGCGTTCGTTGAGTATCTGAACAAGAACAAAACGCCTATTCACCCGAATATCTTCTATTTCTCCACCGAAAAAGACGGTATCGGCGTGGAAGTGGCGCTGCAGTGGAACGACGGTTTCCAGGAAAACATCTACTGCTTCACCAACAATATTCCACAGCGTGACGGTGGTACGCACCTTGCAGGCTTCCGTGCGGCGATGACCCGTACCCTGAACGCCTACATGGACAAAGAAGGCTACAGCAAGAAAGCGAAAGTCAGCGCTACCGGTGATGACGCCCGTGAAGGCCTGATTGCCGTTGTCTCCGTGAAGGTGCCGGATCCGAAGTTCTCCTCACAGACCAAAGACAAGCTGGTCTCTTCCGAGGTGAAATCGGCGGTTGAACAGCAGATGAACGAACTGCTGAGCGAATACCTGCTGGAAAACCCGTCCGACGCGAAAATCGTGGTGGGTAAAATTATTGATGCGGCGCGTGCCCGTGAAGCGGCGCGTAAAGCCCGTGAAATGACCCGTCGTAAAGGCGCGCTGGACTTAGCAGGCCTGCCGGGCAAACTGGCTGACTGCCAGGAACGCGACCCGGCGCTGTCCGAACTGTACCTCGTGGAAGGGGACTCCGCGGGCGGTTCTGCCAAGCAGGGCCGTAACCGTAAGAACCAGGCTATCCTGCCGCTGAAGGGTAAAATCCTCAACGTTGAGAAGGCGCGCTTCGACAAGATGCTCTCTTCTCAGGAAGTGGCGACGCTCATTACCGCGCTGGGCTGCGGCATCGGCCGTGATGAGTATAACCCGGACAAACTGCGCTACCACAGCATCATCATCATGACCGATGCGGACGTCGACGGCTCGCACATTCGTACGCTGCTGTTGACCTTCTTCTATCGTCAGATGCCTGAAATCGTTGAGCGTGGCCACGTCTACATTGCACAGCCGCCGCTGTACAAGGTGAAGAAAGGCAAGCAGGAACAGTACATTAAAGACGACGAAGCGATGGATCAGTACCAAATCGCGATCGCCCTTGATGGCGCAACCCTGCATGCGAACTCGCACGCCCCAGCACTGGCCGGCGAGCCGCTGGAGCGTCTGGTGTCCGAGTTCAACGCGACGCAGAAAATGATCACGCGTATGGAACGTCGCTATCCGAAAACGCTGCTGAAGGAGCTGGTTTATCAGCCGACCCTGACCGAAGCCGATCTGAGCAACGAACAGACCGTAACCCGCTGGGTGAACGCCCTGGTGACCGATCTGAACGAAAAAGAGCAGCACGGCAGCCAGTGGAAATGCGATATCCAGCAGAACGCCGATAAACAGTTCGAGCCTATTATTCGCGTGCGTACCCACGGCGTTGACACCGACTATCCGCTGGAGCACGAGTTTGTGACCGGTCCGGAATACCGCCGCATCTGCACGCTTGGCGAGACGCTGCGCGGCCTGATCGAAGACGATGCGTTCATCGAGCGTGGCGAGCGTCGTCAGCCGGTAGCCAGCTTCGAGCAGGCGCTGGACTGGCTGGTGAAAGAGTCTCGTCGTGGTCTTGCGATCCAGCGCTATAAAGGTCTGGGCGAAATGAACCCGGAGCAGCTGTGGGAAACTACCATGGATCCGGAAAGCCGCCGCATGCTGCGCGTCACCGTTAAAGATGCGATTGCTGCAGACCAGCTGTTCACGACCCTGATGGGCGATGCGGTTGAACCACGTCGTGCCTTCATCGAAGAGAACGCCCTGAAAGCGGCAAATATCGATATTTAACGGTTGTTATTGTGGGGTCTCATTTCAAATGAAATGACATCTCATAAAGAATGCAGTCGGTTAAGAACAAAAAGAGAGGGGCACGATGTCCCTCTCTTTTTTTGCTTAAATTGGTGTATCAATAGAACAAAGTCGATCTCATTGGCATAACCCTCTACCAGGAGAATATATCCCGAACATACCCTGACGAAGAGTATGGTGGTCTGTTAGAGTTGAAATCGTTACGGAAAAAGGAATACACCGAATGAGCAGCAGGAGCGATATTATCGGGGCCGATGAATGGCAGGTAACGACCCGCAGTGGCCTCATCTACAGTGAGGTCCTCGGTTGGATTGACCTGGGGCATGCCAGGGGCGAAGATATTTCCCTGCTTCTGGCTGATTTCAGCAGCGGCGAAGCCAGTGGCAGACCTTATTACACGATTGCATACAATCAGAGAATGAATATCGGGAAAGGACTTGCCGGAACGGGTAAGTTTGTTCGCTGGGAAATAAAACGTGGGCGCTCGATGTCAGAAATTAACAGCATTGCCCTGGCCATGATGATGGATACCGCGAGAAATTTTGAAAATTACCAGTCTCGCGCTTTTTTCAGCTGGTACACCGATAGCGGGTTCAGCGGAGAAGACCTGGTGTCGGATCTGCTCGGTTTTTACAGGGCGCTGATTCCTTCGGATTACCGGGCTCAGTTGAGGCCTGTCAGCCGTGAAAGCGCACTACGCCGCTGGGATCATTACGGACCGATCGGTAATTTCAAGAACCGGGGTTTTCTTCCACTGATGTTTCCCGACCCTGATGACCTAAATATCCGGCATGAACCCTATAAAGGCTCGCTTCCCCGCTTTATGAAGTGGGTAACGCCGTTTGATAACTTCAGTTCAGACATTGTTCGTATTCTTAACGATAACGGCACATATCATTCCTTCTTTACCCACTCAGGACGACGTTGAGCATGAAAAAGTTAGCCATATTCTCAGGGCTGGCCATCGTGATTGTCACGGTCATATACCTCCTTTTGCCGTATGAGCCTGAGATGACATACCGTGAATCAGATAGGGTTCGCTATCATCTTTACACCCCAGAATCGATTAAGCAGGTACCACGCCTTTCACCGGATTATACCTTCAGCCACTCTGCTGCAAATGGACAGCCGGAAACCGCTGGCGTGTGCTTTAGCGAGGTATCTGATACCGCTGCACTTAAACAATACCTTGTTTCGCGTGGCTATTCCTTTGCGAGAAAAGCTCCCGCCGGGGAGTTGTGGACGTCAGAACGTAGCCGGGATGTGTACTTCACTGTTATAAGCAGATTTTCGCCTGGTAAGCAGGTTTGCCTGTATGAATCAGATCGTTAACCTGTGCTTTTAGCGCGGCTTTGTTGTGGGAGCAGGCATATCCAGCGACATCACGGACGGTAAACGGCTCGCCAGCATATCTATCGCTATTCTTACCCTCAGCGGCAGATGCGGCGTCTGCTGCCACACGGCATGAACGTTGAAGTGCACATCCGGTGCCTGCTTTAAGAGCGGGACGAGTTTACCCTGGTGAATATCTTTGACGACCATCCAGCAGGGCAGCCACGCAATGCCGTGTCCGGCCAGCGCAGCGTCGCAGATCGCCTGCAAATCATCCATATTGAGCGACGATCGGGGCGTAAAGGTGTGCGACTTTCCTTCGTTATCCATCAGCTGCCAGGATAACACTCTGCCTGCGCTCAAATAGTTAATGGCCGTATGCTGGGATAAATCATTAACGCTTTGTGGCTGGCCTTTCTTCAGCAGATACTCCGGCGCGGCGCATAGCACCATGCGGTGTTCTCCCAGCTTTCTGGCGACCAGCACGCTGCTGTCCTGAAGCGTGCCGTTACGCACCGCCATATCAAACCCTTCCTCGACCAGATCCACTACGCGGTCGCTGAATGACATTTCCAGCTCAAGCCCGGGGTGTTCCTGAGCCAGCGCTATCAGCAGCGGGGCGACACACTGGCGACCAAACAGCACCGGCATGGAAATGCGCAGGCGGCCACTGACCTGCTGTTTCCCCGTTTCAAGCAGCGATTCCGCACTCCGAATCTCCTCCAGCGCGCGCAGGCAGCGTTCATAAAAAAGGGCGCCGTTATCGGTCAGACTCTGACTGCGGGTGGTGCGCTGAAAAAGACGTACCCCCAGCCGTTGTTCAAGCCGAGCGATGCTTTTTCCGACCGCCGAGCGTGACAAATGCAGACGAATGGCGGCCTGTGCAAAACTTCCCGCCTCAACGGCGGCCACAAAAACAGGAATATCCTTCAGCGTATCTGTCATGGATTGTATCTGTTCTGGCGTCAATAAAGAGAAAACTTATCGCCACTGGCGACCTTTAGTCAACGGTAGACTGTCAGGACTAAAGCTCATCTGATGGCAGGAGAAATAAAATGACAGAGACAATGCAACGCTGGTCCATGGATGCCCTTGGGCGCGAGAACCTTAAGCTGACTCAGGCACCCGTTCCACAGCCAGGTCCGGGTGAAGTGCGCGTGCGGGTGAATGCCGTTGCGCTTAACTATCGCGATAAAATGGTTGTTGAGGGCACCATGCCGATCCCGCTTTCTTTCCCGTTTACCCCGGCGTCTGACATGGCGGGCGTGGTGGACAGCATCGGTGAAGGCGTTACGCGCTTCCAGCCCGGCGCACGCGTCATCTCAACCTTCTTCCCTGAGTGGATCGACGGTAAGCCGCAGGCGGACGCGCGCAATCTGCCCTATAAAACGTCCGGCGGATACTTTCAGGGCATGCTGTCCGAGTATGTGATTGTGAATGAAGGCGCTCTGGTGGCCTCCCCGGAGACTCTGGATGACGCCGAGGCCAGCACCTTACCCTGCGCAGGGCTTACCGCCTGGTTTGCGCTGGTGGAACGTGGTCAGCTCCGCGCCGGGCAATCGGTGCTGGTGCAGGGCACGGGCGGCGTGGCGATATTCGCCCTGCAAATCGCAAAAGCGCACGGGGCGGAGGTGTTTGTCACCTCGGGGAGTGATGAAAAGCTGGCGCTGGCCAAAAAGCTGGGAGCCAGCCAGGGTATCAACCGTCTGAAAGGCGACTGGGCGGAAAATACGCTGGCGCTCACGCAGGATCGCGGTATCGACCATATTATCGAAACCGTAGGCGGAGAGAACCTGAAGCATTCCCTGCGCGCCGTTGCCGTTCACGGACGTATCTCCGTTATTGGCGTGCTGGCCGGGACGGAGATTACGCTCTCTGCTGGCGAACTGCTGCTGAAATCCCCCGTCATTCAGGGGATTGGCGTGGGGCACCGCCGGGCGCTGGAAGATTTTGTCCGCGCAGTTGACGTCACGGGGCTGAAGCCGGTGATTGAGCATCGCTACCGTTTTAACGAGCTTGAACAGGCGTTTGAACATCTGGATCGCGGCGCGTTCGGTAAAATAGTTCTCACCCGCGAGTAAGCCTTCGTTCCCCGGAATAAGCGTAAAAGGGGCATTCCTGTTGCGCAATATAGCTCTATTTTTGTGTGCTTAATCGCGTTAGCATGAGGCAGCACTCATTTATTCCGGGGAACTCATGGCTATCAAACTCATCGCAATCGATATGGACGGCACGCTGCTGCTGCCAGATCACACTATCTCTCCAGCCGTTAAAAACGCGATCGCCGCGGCGCGCGCAAAGGGCGTGAATGTGGTCCTGACCACGGGGCGTCCGTATGCAGGCGTACACAGCTACCTGAAAGAGCTGCACATGAACCAGCCGGGCGACTACTGCATCACCTATAACGGCGCGCTGGTGCAGAAAGCCGCTGATGGCAGTACGGTTGCGCAAACCGCGCTGAGCTACGATGACTATCTGTTCCTGGAAAAACTGTCCCGTGAAGTGGGTTCCCACTTCCACGCGCTCGATCGCAATACGCTCTATACCGCCAACCGCGATATCAGCTACTACACGGTACATGAATCCTACGTTGCGACCATTCCGCTGGTGTTCTGTGAAGCGGAGAAAATGGACCCGGCGACGCAGTTCCTGAAAGTGATGATGATTGACGAGCCGGAGATCCTGGATAAAGCGATTGCGCGCATTCCGGCGGAGGTAAAAGAGAAGTACACCGTGCTGAAAAGTGCGCCGTACTTCCTCGAAATCCTCGATAAACGCGTCAATAAAGGCACTGGTGTCAAATCACTGGCCGATGCGCTGGGCATTAAACAGGAAGAGATCATGGCGCTGGGCGACCAGGAAAATGACATCGCGATGATCGAATTCGCCGGTATGGGCGTGGCGATGGATAACGCGATCCCGTCGGTGAAAGAGGTGGCTAACTTCGTGACCAAATCCAACCTGGAAGACGGCGTTGCTTACGCGATCGAGAAGTTTGTGCTGCAGTAACGCTTATTTTTAATCATCAGCCTCGGTTATCAACCGGGGCTTTTTTTGCGCTGAATTTATTGAATTGTTCTTTTTGTGATCTTGATTGTAGTACAACATTAAATGATTGTACTACATTACAGCCATGGCAAAGACGAACTCCCTCACGTTTGTACTGCAAAAGTGAGGTGAAATTCAGCGGTCGCGGTAAAGTAGTGATGGACATACAGAGCATAAGGACTCTCCATGACACTCAATAAAACCGATCGCATCGTCATCACGCTGGGCACACAGATTGTGGGTGGCAAATACGTTCCCGGTTCGCCGCTGCCGGCAGAGGCCGAACTATGTGAGGAGTTTGAAACCTCGCGCAACATCATCAGGGAAGTATTCCGCTCGCTGATGGCGAAGCGGCTGATTGAAATGAAGCGCTATCGCGGCGCGTTTGTTGCCCCGCGTAACCAGTGGAACTACCTCGATACCGACGTGCTGCAGTGGGTGCTGGAAAATGACTACGACCCGCGGCTTATCGGCGCGATGAGCGAAGTCCGAAACCTGGTTGAACCGGCCATCGCCCGCTGGGCGGCGGAACGCGCAACTTCCGGCGATTTGGCCCAGATCGAGTCGGCTTTAAACGACATGATCGCCAATAACCAGAACCGGGAGGCGTTTAACGAGGCAGATATTCGCTACCACGAAGCGGTGCTGCAGTCGGTGCATAACCCGGTATTACAGCAGCTTAGCGTAGCGATCAGCTCGCTACAGCGAGCAGTATTTGAACGTACCTGGATGGGCGATGAGGCCAACATGCCGAAAACGCTCCAGGAACATAAAGCGCTGTTCGATGCGATAAGGCATCAGGACGGCGATGCGGCAGAGCAGGCGGCACTTACCATGATTGCCAGCTCGACACGAAGGCTGAAGGAAATCACATGACATCTCGCTACATCGCAATTGACTGGGGATCGACCAATCTGCGCGCCTGGCTGTATCAGGGCGAGCAGTGCCTGGAAAGCAGGCAATCAGAAGCAGGCGTGACGCGCCTGAACGGTAAATCCCCCGAGGCGGTGTTAGCAGAGGTCACACAACGCTGGCGCGACAGCACCACGCCGGTAGTGATGGCGGGTATGGTAGGCAGCAACGTAGGGTGGAAAATCGCCCCTTATTTGCCGGTTCCCGCCCATTTCTCCGCGATTGGCGAGCAGTTAACGTCCGTTGGCGACAATATCTGGATTATTCCCGGCTTGTGCATTTCTCGCGACGACAACCACAACGTGATGCGCGGCGAAGAGACGCAGCTGCTTGGTGCGCGCGCGCTTTCTCCTTCTTCTGTCTACGTCATGCCCGGAACGCACTGCAAGTGGGTCCAGGCTGACGCTGAGCAAATCCACGACTTTCGCACCGTGATGACCGGCGAGCTGCACCATTTGCTGCTCAACCATTCGCTGGTCGGGGCCGGTTTACCTGAGCAGGAAGCCTCGGCAGAGGCGTTTGCTGCCGGGCTTGAACGTGGGATCGCTTCTCCTGATGTTTTGCCGCACCTTTTTGAGGTTCGCGCCTCGCACGTGCTGGGAAATCTCCCGCGCGAGCAGGTCAGCGAGTTTCTTTCCGGCCTGCTGATTGGCGCTGAGGTTGCCAGCATGCGTGATTTCATCGCGCACGAGCAGGCCATCACCATTGTCGCAGGCGCATCGCTGACGTCGCGCTACGAGCAGGCGTTTCGCGCCGTGGGGCGCGATGTTTTAACGATATCCGGCGACACGGCATTTCAGGCAGGAATAAGGAGCATCGCTCATGCAGTGGCAAACTGATCTTCCTCTTATCGCGATTTTGCGCGGCATCACGCCCGATGAGGCGTTAGCCCACGTCGGCGCGGTTATTGACGCAGGGTTCGACGCGGTGGAAATCCCGCTTAACTCTCCGGAGTGGGAAAAAAGCATTCCGGCCGTGGTGGAGGCCTTCGGCGATAGGGCGCTGATTGGCGCAGGCACAGTGTTACGGCCTGAGCAGGTGGATGAACTGGCGAAAATGGGCTGCAGGCTTATCGTCACGCCCAACATTCAGCCTGAGGTGATCCGCCGCGCGGTAGGTTACGGCATGACCGTTTGCCCGGGCTGCGCCACCGCCACGGAAGCCTTTACTGCCCTTGAAGCAGGCGCACAGTCGCTCAAAATTTTCCCGTCATCGGCTTTTGGTCCGGACTACATCAAAGCGCTGAAAGCGGTATTGCCCGCCAGCGTGCCGGTCTTTGCCGTGGGCGGCGTAACGCCAGAAAACCTGGGCCAGTGGATGAGCGCTGGCTGTGTGGGCGCGGGGCTGGGCAGCGATCTTTATCGTGCCGGACAGTCCGTGGAGCGTACCGCACAGCAGGCGGCAGCATTTGTGAAAGCGTATCGAGAGGCATTGAAATGAAAATAACCAAACTCACCACGTACCGTTTACCCCCGCGCTGGATGTTCCTGAAAATCGAAACCGATGAAGGGGTTGTGGGCTGGGGCGAACCGGTGATTGAAGGGCGGGCGCGTACCGTAGAAGCGGCGGTGCACGAGCTGGGTGAATACCTGATTGGTCAGGATCCTGCGCGCATTAACGACCTTTGGCAGGTGATGTACCGCGCGGGCTTCTACCGCGGGGGGCCGATCCTGATGAGCGCCATCGCCGGCATCGACCAGGCGCTGTGGGATATCAAAGGCAAAGTGCTGAACGCGCCGGTCTGGCAATTGATGGGCGGCCTGGTGCGCGACAAAATTAAAGCCTACAGCTGGGTCGGCGGTGACCGTCCTGCGGAAGTGATTGATGGCATCACGCAGCTGCGCAACATCGGCTTCGACACTTTCAAGCTCAACGGCTGCGAAGAGATGGGCATTATCGACAGCTCGCGCGCGGTAGACCGGGCGGTGAATACCGTGGCGCAAATCCGTGAAGCCTTCGGCAACGAGATTGAGTTTGGCCTGGATTTCCACGGCCGCGTCAGCGCGCCGATGGCAAAAGTGCTGATTAAAGAGCTGGAGCCGTATCGTCCGCTGTTTATTGAAGAGCCGGTGCTGGCCGAGCAGGCCGAGTACTACCCGAAACTGGCTGAACAGACCCACATTCCTATCGCGGCGGGTGAACGTATGTTCTCGCGCTTCGAGTTTAAACGCGTGCTTGAAGCGGGCGGCATTGCCATTCTGCAGCCGGACCTCTCTCACGCGGGCGGCATCACAGAATGCTACAAAATTGCCGGGATGGCCGAAGCTTACGATGTGGCGCTGGCACCGCACTGCCCGCTTGGCCCGATCGCGCTGGCTGCCTGTTTGCACGTCGACTTTGTCTCCCGCAATGCGGTGTTCCAGGAACAGAGCATGGGGATTCACTATAACAAGGGCGCGGAACTGCTCGATTTTGTGAAAAATAAAGAAGACTTCTGCATGGAAGGCGGTTTCTTTAAACCGTTAACGAAGCCGGGCCTTGGCGTAGAAATTGACGAAGCCAAAGTCATTGAGCTGAGTAAAAATGCGCCGGACTGGCGTAACCCGCTGTGGCGTCATGAGGATGGCAGCGTAGCGGAATGGTAATCGCCATCCCGTAGACCCGGTAAGCCTCCGGGCAAAAATCATACATACAAAAATATAACCCTCTGTAAATTACAGGGCATGGTGAGCGGCTTCGCTATGCCTAAAATCTGGAGACAGATTGCGATGGATATTCCAGTTACCGCTACAAAAACCGGGCGTCGCCGCTACCTGACGCTGATTATGATCTTTATTACCGTAGTCATTTGCTATGTCGACCGCGCCAACCTTGCCGTGGCATCGGCGCATATTCAGGAAGAGTTTGGCATCACCAAAGCGGAAATGGGCTACGTCTTTTCGGCGTTTGCCTGGCTGTATACGCTATGTCAGATCCCGGGCGGCTGGTTCCTTGACCGCGTGGGTTCTCGTTTGACCTACTTTATCGCCATTTTCGGCTGGTCCGTGGCGACCCTGTTCCAGGGCTTCGCCACTGGGCTGATGTCGCTGATTGGCCTGCGCGCCATCACCGGGGTGTTCGAAGCGCCCGCATTTCCGACCAACAACCGCATGGTGACCAGCTGGTTCCCGGAACACGAGCGCGCGTCCGCCGTTGGCTTTTACACCTCCGGGCAGTTTGTCGGCCTGGCGTTCCTGACGCCGCTGCTGATCTGGATCCAGGAGCTGCTGAGCTGGCACTGGGTATTCATCGTCACGGGTGGGATTGGCATTATCTGGTCGCTAATCTGGTTCAAGGTTTACCAGCCGCCGCGTCTGACCAAAAGCATCACCAAAGCCGAGCTGGACTACATCCGCGACGGCGGTGGCCTGGTGGACGGCGATGCACCGGTGAAAAAAGAGGCGCGCCAGCCGCTGAGCAAAGCGGACTGGAAGCTGGTCTTCCACCGTAAGCTGGTGGGTGTTTATCTGGGCCAGTTCGCGGTGACCTCCACGCTGTGGTTCTTCCTCACCTGGTTCCCGAACTACCTGACCCAGGAGAAAGGCATCACGGCGCTGAAGGCGGGCTTTATGACCACCGTGCCGTTCCTCGCGGCGTTTTTCGGCGTACTGCTCTCCGGCTGGCTGGCCGATAAGCTGGTGAAAAAAGGCTACTCGCTGGGCGTGGCGCGTAAAACGCCGATTATCTGCGGGCTGCTGATCTCCACCTGCATCATGGGTGCCAACTACACCAACGATCCGGTGTGGATTATGACCCTGATGGCGGTGGCGTTCTTCGGTAACGGCTTCGCCTCTATCACCTGGTCGCTGGTGTCGTCCCTGGCGCCGATGCGGCTGATTGGCCTGACCGGCGGCGTGTTCAACTTTGTCGGCGGGCTGGGCGGGATCACCGTACCGCTGGTCATCGGCTACCTGGCGCAGGACTACGGCTTCGGCCCGGCGCTGGTCTATATTTCCGCCGTGGCGCTGATCGGGGCACTCTCCTACATCCTGCTGGTGGGCGACGTGAAACGAGTAGGCTAATCTCTGCGGATGTTTTACCCTGATGCACTCACCGTGCATCAGGGTATCCTCATGAAACAAATCACCTTCGCTTCCCGTAACCACCAGCTGACCAACATCAATACCTGGACGCCGGACAGCCAGTGGCTGGTCTACGACGTGCGTCCGTCCGGTGCGTCGTTCACCGGTGAAACCATCGAGCGGGTCAATATCGCTACGGGTGAGGTAGAGGTGGTATATCGCGCCATCGATGGCGCGCACGTCGGCGTGGTGACCGTTCATCCTGCAGAAGAGAAATATGTCTTTATCCACGGCCCGAAAAACCCGGATGCGGACTGGCACTACGATTTTCATCATCGTCAGGGAGTGGTTGCACAAAACGGTCAGGTGAGCAACCTGGACGCGATGGATATCACAGCGCCCTACACCGCAGGCGCGCTGCGCGGCGGCAGCCACGTCCATGTCTTCAGCCCGAACGGGCGGCTCGTCAGCTTTACCTATAACGACCATGTTCTGCACGAGCGCGATCCTAAACTTGATTTACGCAACGTCGGCGTGGCTGCGCCTTACGGCCCGGTGAACCCGCAGGGGAACCATCCCCGTGAGTATCCGGGAGCCTTCTGGAGCGTGCTGGTTAGCCGCACGACGCCTGACCCACGGCAGGGCAGCGATGAAATCAACCGCGCTTACGAAGAGGGCTGGGTGGGCAACGACAGGCTGGCGTTTATCGGCGATACCCTCTCCGCGCAGGGCGAAAAAGTACCCGAACTGTTTATCGTCGACCTGCCGAAAGACGAGCAGGGCTGGAAGCGTGCGGGCGATGAGCCGCTCCAGGGTACGGCAGAGAGCCTGCCAGCGCCGCCTGCCGGGGTGATGCAGCGTCGTTTGACCTTTACGCATCAGAGGGCGTACCCGGGCCTGGTGAACGTGCCGCGTCACTGGGTTCGCTGCAACCCGCAGGGGACACAGATTGCGTTTCTGATGCGGGATGATAACGGCATTGTGCAGCTGTGGCTGATCTCTTCTGAGGGAGGCGAGCCGCGCCAGTTGACGCGTACCGGGAGCGATATTCAGTCAGCATTTAACTGGCATCCTTCCGGCGATCGTCTGGGGTTTGTGCTCGAAAATCGGATCGCCTGCTGCGACGCACAGACCGGAGAGGTGACGTTTTTGACGTCCGATCACGGCAACCCGCCGTCTGCTGATGCGGTCGTGTTTTCCCCTGACGGGCGCGTTATTGCGTGGATGGAGGAGACAGCCGGTTTCCGTCAGCTTTGGGTAACGGAAACCGCGCAGTACTAGCGTGGAGGCATTTCAGCGGGCGGGATGACGGCGTTTGTCGCCAGATTTTCCTGCTCGCTTTTCTCTACCCGTGAGCGCACGGAGTTGTCCTTACGAAACATATCCCACGGCAGCAGAAGCGTATCCGCCACGGCCGTAAACGGCATATCCAGGATAACCAGGGATTTGGTGCCCCAGTTTGTATCGTCATCGGAGATCATCGCCGCGCTGGCGCGCGTCCCCGGATATGTTCCTTCTTTACCGCCGGTGTGAGACATCACGCTCGAACACCCGCAAAGTAAAACTACCCCGCTGAACGTCGTCAGCTTTATCAGAACATTTTTCATCATCACTCAGTCATCGTTAATGGCACTGCATAGACCTGCAACTCAGGGTTATAGCGAGCCTTATCCAAAATGGATAGCCCTATAACCCCGCACTGTGGCAGCCATCGCAATTTAACCCTTTGTGCTGTTGTCCCAGTCTAAGCGAGATGCAGGAAAGTACAAAAAAAAGTGTAGCTGTCGTTCTTGAAAAGCCTGATTGCAGACCCATTTTAAGAATGTGGCCCGATAACGAACTCGCCTGATGGGTGTTCGGGGGCGCAAAGGCCTGTCCATGGTGGAAGGCTACAATTTCTCGCTGATTTCAGGAGTTTTATTTATGCGTAACTTCGATCTTTCTCCGCTATACCGTTCTGCAATTGGTTTTGACCGCCTGTTTAACCATTTAGAAAATAACCAAAGCCAGAGCAACGGCTACCCTCCATACAATGTTGAGCTGGTTGACGAAAACCACTACCGCATCGCCATTGCCGTCGCCGGTTTTGCAGAAAACGAACTGGAGATCACAGCGCAGGACAACCTGCTGGTGGTGAAAGGTTCCCATACGGCCGAGCAGAAAGAACGTACCTACCTTTATCAGGGCATCGCCGAGCGCAACTTTGAACGCAAGTTCCAGTTAGCCGAGAACATTCACGTTAAAGGCGCGAACCTGGTCAACGGCCTGCTGTTTATCGAACTGGAACGTGTGATTCCGGAAGAGAAAAAACCGCGCCGTATCGAAATTAACTAATTACGCGGGTCGCGTGAGCGGCCCACCCGGACTTGCTTGCCGTAACGGGAGCATATGTGAATCCATCAGGATTTGCAGGAACAACTGTGCACAAAATTACACTGTGCCGAACTCGCTTCTCAGAAGGAGATTTAGTATGCGTAACTATGATTTATCCCCTCTGCTGCGTCAGTGGATTGGTTTTGACAAACTGGCTAACGCCCTGCAAAGCACCACCGAGCAACAGACGTTTCCGCCGTACAACATCGAAAAAAGCGACGATAACCACTATCGCATTACCCTTGCGCTGGCCGGTTTCCGCCAGGACGATCTGGACATCCAGCTTGAAGGCACTCGCCTGACCGTGAAGGGGTCGCCGGAAAAACAAGAGACCGGGACCAAATGGCTGCATCAGGGGTTGGTTAATCAGCCGTTTAGCCTGAGCTTTACCCTGGCAGACCATATGGAAGTGTCCGGCGCAACGTTTACCAACGGTCTGCTGCATATCGACCTGATCCGCAACGTGCCGGAAGCCATCGCGCCGCAGCGTATCGCCATTAGCGAGCGGCCTGCGTTGAATAGCTAATACATTTTTTGGCCGGGTGGCGACTCCATGCCGCGATGCGGCATCGGTTAGTTCTGCAATATTGCCGAGGTAACATCCATTTTTTGTTGTCAAAAATCGTTTCGGGAATATGCTTTCTGAAACTGATCAGCGAGGCGATAAAATGGACACGTTGCTTTTACCCGGCCAGAACCCCCGTGCCTGGGCGGAAACCATGATCAACCTGGAGGCAAGGAAACTGGTTGACACGGCCAACACGGTGGCGGCTATGCATCTCCAGGATGGTTTTATCCGGATTCAGTTTGTGGATGAGATCAGGGCATTTATCATGGCCCAGTTTGAGGCCGCACGCCGGGCAAAAACTGATGATGACTGTATGGCCTGCCTGCAGGCATTGCGCGCAGAGAACACCAGTCTGCTTGAACAATCCCGTTCGCTCAAAACCGGTTATGCAAAACTCTATGCCGAGGTGAAGGTTGTCCGGGACGAGAACAAAATTGTGGGCTACATCATTTCAGCGGTCGACGTCGTGGTGGCCGGCGCGGTGATTGTCGTAAATGGATTCAACACGATTTCACGGGAAGCCGCGCACAACCTCCTCGGTGATAAGCAGACGGAGGGAATTTTCGCTGACGGCTCGATGGAGATCGCTGAATTTCTGGGCTTCAGCCGGCAGCAGGGTCTGGGGACCTATAAGGCGATCACACTCTTCAGTGAAGTCTACGGCGCGTATGGTCTGAGGCTGAAACCAGAAGCACAACGGCTGTGGTACTGGACCAGGCCTGATTTCTTCAGGAAAGTATCCGGCACACCACGTCCCGCGATGGCGCTTAAAATAGCGGGATGGGGTGTTAAAGCCAAGGTGGCGCTTGATTTACTGACTATCGAGCCTTCCGGGAAATAGTCTTCTGCAGGCGGGATGCTTTCCAGCCAAGCGCAGGTGGAAAGGTCACCCAGGCAATGATCAGAACTACAAGGGAACTCATGCCCCCCGAAAGAATGTGTGTCCGGCTGCCGGCAATGAGGGTGACCAGCATAATCAGAACCAGCGCGACAGTGATCCATACCGACACCCGGAAGCGCCGTGAGAGCGCATCGATGAGATTCTGCATGGTGCCTCCGCCTGCTGCAAGCCGGCCCTGTAAATTCTCCACTTCGCTCTTACTGAAACCTGCCTCAAGCAACTCTTTCTCACTGATAGCCATCACGTCCTCCCTAATCAGGCGAAAGTATACTGTATCAGACCAATAATCCCCAGGTGACCGGCGTAAGCATAATAAAAGAAATTACGCGGCATGAAACACCTGCGGCCATCCGGACAGATTTGCCTGCTGAAGGAAACTACTTCCAGGGGGAATGCCAGAGTAGGCAGCGTGGCCAGTAATAATGTTTCTGCGGGCAGGTCACGCCATGCAGCTGAATACCATCTTATCCATATAAGGTTCAAACCAATCCTCACTCTCAGCTCGCCGGCTTTCCAGCAGTGACTTCGTGTAGAAACTCTCACTATCAATGAGCAGTGTTTTCTGGGCACATGCAGGGCATGGCCATTCCATATTCTAGTTCCCGAAAAATCTAGCCGAAATTTTATGAACAGGCATTTACTTGGGCTCCGTTGGTAAAAGTGATGGGGTCTGAATCAGCTCCTCGAATTCAGTGATAACCTACTTTCAACATAATCCATAAACCCTTCTGGAAAAAGAGCCACGCCCCTCGATTATCGACATGTCGGATAAACGGGTTTTGACTCTTCTCCATTTCTTTTTCGATTCTTTCCAGATCCCTTTCTGCCAACCACCTCCGATTAATTATTTCCTTTTTATGGCATATTTCCAGAAACCGGAAATTCAGCGCGCACCGAGTGGCGACTATGCCTACCCTGCTTAAAAATCTGTGCGGGCTGATGCCCTCACCCCGGCCCTCTCCCTGTGGGAGAGGGTGAAAAGATAAAGCCCTGCCCCGGCAGGGCTTTTTTGTGCGCCATCACCCATACAACCGCCCGCGGCTCTGAGAGAATCCTTAGCATAACTAAGGTTATGATAAGGAAGTGGGTCATGAGTGATATCGCGTTAACCGTCAGCGTGTTGGCCCTGGTCGCTGTTGTTGGCCTGTGGATAGGTAATATCAAAATCCGTGGCGTCGGGTTTGGGATAGGCGGGGTACTGTTTGGCGGCATTTTTGTCGGGCACTTCGCCGACAAGCTCGGGCTGGTCCTCAGCGCCGAAATGCTCCACTTTACTCAGGAGTTCGGCCTGATCCTCTTCGTTTATACCATCGGTATTCAGGTGGGACCGGGCTTTTTCGCCTCACTTCGGGTTTCCGGTTTACGGCTCAACCTGTTTGCCCTCGGCATTGTGGTAATGGGCGGGCTGGTCACCGCAATTCTGCACAAAATCTTCGATATCCCGCTCCCCGTGGTGCTGGGCATTTTCTCCGGGGCGGTCACCAACACGCCTGCTCTCGGCGCCGGGCAGCAAATCCTTCGCGATTTGGGTATCGAACCCGGCATTGTCGACCAGATGGGGATGAGCTACGCCATGGCCTATCCGTTTGGCATTTGCGGCATTCTGCTTTCCATGTGGCTGGTCCGCGTCCTGTTTCGCATTAACGTCGACAAAGAGGCGAAGGACCACGAAACCACGCTCACCAACGGCCATATGCCGATCAAAACCATCAACATTCGGGTCGATAACCCCAACCTGAACAATATGGCGATTCAGGACGTGCCGATCCTCAACAGCGCCAACATCATCTGCTCCCGCCTCAAGCGTGACGATATGCTGATGGTACCTGCCCCCGGCACCGTCATTCAGCAGGGCGATCTGCTGCACCTGGTCGGCCAGCCCGGAGATTTAAACAACGCGCGGCTGGTGATTGGTCAGGAAGTGGATACCTCGCTATCAACCCGCGGCACCGATATGCGCGTGGAACGCGTTGTGGTGACTAACGAACACGTTCTTGGCAAGAAAATACGCGATCTGCAGGTAAAGGAGCGCTATGACGTGGTGATCTCTCGCCTTAACCGTGCGGGTGTTGAACTGGTCGCCAGCCCGGAAGCCAGCCTGCAGTTCGGGGATATCCTCAACCTGGTCGGGCGCCCGTCGTCCATCGACGCCGTGGCGGATATGGTGGGTAACGCCCAGCAAAAACTGCAGCAGGTGCAGATGCTGCCGGTGTTTATCGGTATTGGACTCGGCGTGCTGCTCGGCTCCATTCCGGTGTACGTGCCGGGCTTCCCGGTGGCGCTCAAGCTGGGCCTGGCGGGCGGGCCGCTGATTATGGCGCTGATCCTCGGGCGTATCGGCTGTATCGGGAAGCTCTACTGGTTTATGCCACCGAGCGCCAACCTGGCGCTGCGCGAGCTGGGTATCGTACTGTTCCTGGCGGTGGTCGGGCTGAAGTCCGGCGGGGATTTTGTCGATACCCTGGTCAAGGGCGAAGGGATGAGCTGGGTAGGCTACGGCATCTTTATCACGGCGATCCCGCTGTTGACGGTGGGAATACTGGCGCGGATGTTCGCCAAAATGAACTACCTGACGCTGTGCGGGATGCTGGCGGGCTCCATGACCGATCCGCCAGCGCTGGCTTTTGCCAACAACCTGCACGCCACCAGCGGTGCGGCTGCGCTCTCCTATGCCACCGTCTATCCGCTGGTGATGTTCCTGCGCATCATCACCCCACAGCTACTGGCGGTGCTGTTCTGGGGGATGAGCTAGTAAATCTTCCGGGTGGATGCGCCGCAGATGGTAGTCCACCTGGTAATCACTGGTATTTCTGAACATCACGGAATAATTGAGGAACTCGCCGCTGTCGCTGTAGGAGAGAGACGTAATTCGCAGCAGCGGCGTCTGTTCCGGCAGGTTCATATAACCGGCCAGCGTTTTATCTGCCAGCACCGGCGTCAGGCTCTCGTAGTTGCCGCTGATAGTGATCCCGCACTCCTTCTCGATGTAATCAAACTTAGACCCCTCAAGATGCGCCAGCGAGAGGTGGCGGAACAGCTTCACCGGCATAAAGCTGTCCTCCAGCATCAGCGGCTTCCCGTCCACGTAGCGCACACGCCGTGAAAAGTAGATCCGCTCATCCACCTGAATTCGCAGCTGGCTGGCGATGGCGGGCGGGGCGGGCATCACTTCAAACTGTAAGACCTTACTCTGCACCTCTTTTCCCTGCTGCCGCAGCACCTCCACCAGCCCGGTCAGGTTGGTGGTTTCGTGGTGAACGTCTTTGCGCGAGACAAAGGTTCCGCTGCCGTGCCGCCGCTCAACCAGCCCCCAGCTCACAAGTAGATCCAGCGCCTTGCGGATGGTCATTCGCGCCACGCCGAACTCCTGCGCCAGCGCCTTTTCGCCGGGCAGCGGGCTGCCGATGTTGTAGTCCGACGAATTCAGCCGCAGCCGCAATCTGTCAGCAATAGATTTGTAGATCACCAGTAGACCTCTCTGCCCTTATCAGGGCGTGGATTGTGTCCTGACATGTCCATATTTACGTCAAAAAGTAGACCTGATTGGTCAAAATAAAACCATGAATGCGATCACGAATCGCAGCGGCACGCCATGTTCGCGCATCAGTAAGTTCTTATGCTCACCTCAGGCCAGCAAAAAACCATAAAGGCCTCTACCCCTACAGGTTGTTTCATGAGGATTTAAAAATGCTCAGTCAAATACAACGTTTTGGTGGTGCCATGTTTACCCCGGTGTTGCTGTTTCCGTTCGCCGGGATCGTGGTGGGAATCGCCATCATGCTTCGCAACCCGCTGTTTGTCGGCGAAGCCTTAACGGCCCCCGATCATCTTTTCGCGCAGATTGTTCACATCATTGAAGAGGGCGGCTGGGCGGTGTTTCGCAATATGCCGCTGATTTTTGCCGTCGGCCTGCCGATTGGCCTGGCGAAGCAGGCGCAGGGCCGCGCCTGTCTGGCGGTGCTGATTAGCTTCCTGACCTGGAACTACTTCATTAACGCGATGGGGATGACCTGGGGCCACTTCTTCGGCGTCGACTTTTCCGCCGAACCGACGGCGGGAAGCGGGCTGGCGATGATTGCCGGCATCAAAACGCTCGATACCAGCATCATCGGCGCCATTGTGATCTCAGGCATCGTCACCGCCATCCACAACCGCTACTTCGACAAGCCGCTGCCGGTCTTTCTGGGGATTTTCCAGGGCAGCTCGTTTGTCGTTATCCTCGCGTTCTTCGTCATGATCCCCTGCGCCTGGCTGACGCTGCTGGGCTGGCCAAAAGTGCAGATGGGCATTGAGTCCCTGCAGGCGTTCCTGCGGTCCGCCGGTGCGCTGGGCGTGTGGGTGTATACCTTCCTGGAACGCATTCTGATCCCAACCGGATTGCACCACTTCGTCTACGGTCCGTTCATCTTCGGCCCGGCGGCTGTGGAAGGCGGCATTCAGGTCTACTGGGCACAGCACCTGCAGGAATTCAGCCAGAGCACCCTGCCGCTGAAAACCCTCTTCCCGGAAGGCGGATTCGCGCTGCACGGCAACTCAAAAGTGTTTGGCTCGGTCGGGATTGCGCTGGCGATCTGGTACACCGCGTCGCCGGAAAACCGCGTCAAGGTGGCTGGCCTGCTGGTGCCGGCCACGCTTACCGCCGTGCTGGTGGGCATCACTGAACCGCTTGAGTTCACCTTCCTGTTTATCTCGCCGCTGCTGTTTGCCGTCCATGCCGTGCTGGCGGCGACTATGGCAACGGTGATGTACGCCTTTGGCGTGGTCGGGAACATGGGCGGCGGCCTGCTGGATCAGTTCCTGCCGCAAAACTGGATCCCAATGTTCCATAACCACGCCTCGACGGTATTCACCCAGATTGGCATCGGCGTCTGCTTCACCGGCATCTACTTCGCGGTCTTCAAAACGCTGATCGAACGTCTGAACCTGAAGACGCCGGGCCGGGAAGAGAGCGAAATCAAACTCTACAGCAAGGCCGACTATAAGGCAGCGCGGGGGCAAACCACCGCCCCGGCCGCGGCCAGCCAGCAGGTAGGGCAGGCCGCCGGATTCCTGCAGGCGCTCGGCGGCGCGGCCAATATCGAAAGCATCAACAACTGCGCCACCCGCTTGCGCATTGCGCTGGTGGATATGGCGAAAACCCAAAGCGATGACGTCTTCAAAGCCCTCGGCGCCCACGGCGTGGTGCGACGCGGCAACGGCATTCAGGTGATTGTCGGCCTGCACGTTCCTCAGGTGCGCGACCAGCTGGAATCGCTGATGAAAACTCCTTTAACAAATGAACAAACCACCCTGACAGAGGCTATATCATGAAAAAATTCTCAGTTGTCATTGCAGGCGGCGGCAGCACCTTTACGCCTGGTATCGTCCTGATGCTGTTAGCCAACCGCGACCGTTTCCCGCTGCGCGCGCTGAAGTTCTATGACAACGACGGCGCACGTCAGGAGACCATCGCCGAAGCGTGCAAAATCATCCTGAAGGAGCAGGCGCCGGAGATTGAATTCAGCTACACCACCGATCCTAAAGCGGCGTTTACCGATGTGGATTTCGTGATGGCGCATATCCGCGTGGGCAAATACCCGATGCGCGAAAAAGATGAAAAAATCCCGCTGCGCCACGGCGTGCTGGGCCAGGAAACCTGCGGACCGGGTGGCATCTCCTACGGCATGCGCTCTATCGGCGGCGTGCTGGAGCTGGTGGATTACATGGAGCAGTACTCCCCGAACGCGTGGATGCTGAACTACTCCAACCCGGCGGCAATTGTCGCGGAAGCCACGCGCCGCCTGCGTCCGAACGCCAAAATCCTCAACATCTGCGATATGCCGATCGGCATTGAAGGGCGCATGGCGCAGATTGTCGGCCTGAAAAACCGCAAAGAGATGCGCGTGCGCTACTACGGCCTGAATCACTTCGGCTGGTGGACGTCGATTGAAGATCTCAACGGCAACGATCTGATGCCGAAACTGCGCGAATACGTGGCTAAAAACGGCTATGTGCCGCCTTCGGAAGATGCGCATACAGAAGCGAGCTGGAACGATACCTTTGCCAAGGCCAGAGACGTGCAGGCGCTGGATCCGGACACCATGCCGAACACCTACCTGAAGTATTACCTGTTCCCGGACTACGTGGTCGCGCACTCCAACCCGGAGCGCACCCGCGCCAATGAAGTTATGGATCACCGCGAGAAGCACGTGTTCAGTTCCTGCCGGGCGATTATCGAAGCCGGTCACTCCGCCGCCGGTGAGCTGGAAATTGACGAACATGCGTCGTACATCGTCGATCTGGCGACGGCAATTGCCTTCAATACCCAGGAGCGGATGCTGCTGATTGTGCCAAACAACGGGGCCATCCATAACTTTGATGCCGACGCGATGGTCGAGATCCCATGCCTGGTGGGCCATAACGGACCGGAGCCGCTCACGGTGGGCGATATTCCACACTTCCAGAAAGGGCTGATGAGCCAGCAGGTGGCGGTGGAAAAACTGGTGGTGGATGCCTGGGAGCAGCGCTCGTACCAGAAACTCTGGCAGGCGATCACCCTGTCTAAAACCGTGCCGAGCGCGTCCGTCGCGAAAGCGATTCTGGATGACCTGATCGAGGCCAATAAGGACTACTGGCCAGAGCTGCACTAATCTTCCTGACCGGCATCGCCCGATGCCGGTCTCCTTGTCCTTGTCGATTTACGCTATGCTGAAGCCTGCCCGTAGCACGACAAGGAATCTTCATGAAAATTTCCCGCCTCGGCGAAGCGCCGGACTACCGCTTCTCGCTGGCTAATGAACGCACGTTTTTAGCGTGGATCCGCACCGCGCTGGGCTTTCTTGCCGCAGGGGTGGGGCTCGACCAGCTCGCGCCTGATTTCGCCACGCCGTTGATTCGTGAAGTGCTGGCGCTGCTGCTGTGCCTGTTCGCAGGCGTGCTGGCGATTTACGGCTACCTGCGCTGGCTGCGCAATGAGAAGGCGATGCGTCTGAAGCAGGATTTGCCCTATACGCGCGGGTTACTCATCATCAGCGCGATTCTGCTGACGGTAGCGGGCGTGGTAATGGTGCTGGTGTTCTATGGCGGATAGCCGCAAAGCGCGGCGCGAAGCGGACCCCGGCCTGCAGCCGGAGCGGACGTCGCTGGCCTGGCTGCGCACGCTGCTGGGGTATGGCGCGCTGATTGCCCTGGCGATTAAGCACAACTGGCACCGTACAGGGGTGCCGTTCTGGATCTCGATTGTTGTGCTGGCGCTGGTGGCGATCGTTTTATGGCGCTATACCCGCAGCCGTAACCTGATGGACGTGGCGCAGAACGACTTTGTGCAGCCGAAGGCGGTGCGGGATAAGTTCCTGATCGCCCTCGCTGTTCTCTCGCTGTCGCTGCTGTTTGCGGTAACCCATCTACAGGTTATTTTTTCCCTTTAGCCAGATACTTCGCCATCTCGTCTTCAGGCACCATCCCGCCGCCGGTCGCCCACACCAGGTGGGTAACGTTGGTATGCGAATGAACGCGCACCGGACCGGCCATGCCCGCCAGCGCCGACGGTTCCAGGCGAATGCCTTCCTCCTGCGCCAGCCAGCCGAGCATGTCGTACATGCTTTGGTCGGAAAGGGTGTAGAACCCGTCGAGCAGGCGCTCCATCGCGCGGCCCACGAAGCCGGAGGCGCGTCCTACCGCCAGACCGTCTGCCGCCGTGACGTTATCAATGCCCAAATCCTGCACCGCGATTTCATCGTGCAGGCCGGTGTAGACGCCGAGCAGCATGCACGGGGAGTGCGTTGGCTCCGCGAAGAAGCAGTGGACGTTATCGCCAAAGGCCAGCTTCAGGCCAAACGCCACGCCGCCGGGGCCGCCGCCGACGCCGCACGGCAGGTAGACGTACAGGGGATGATCGGCATCCACCACGCGGCCCTGTTCGGCAAACTGCGCCTTCAGGCGCTCGCCTGCAACGGCGTAGCCCAGGAACAAGGTGCGGGAATTTTCATCGTCAATGAAGAAACAGTTCGGATCGCTTTCCGCCGCTTTTCGTCCCTGCTCCACCGCCACGCCGTAGTCCTGCTCATATTCCACGACGATAACGCCGTGGCTGCGCAGTTTGGCTTTCTTCCACTCGCGGGCGTCGGCAGACATATGCACCGTCACCTTAAAGCCGATGCGGGCGCTCATAATGCCGATGGACATCCCGAGGTTGCCGGTTGAGCCTACAGCAATACTGTACTGGCTGAAAAAGTCCTTAAAGCGCGGCTCCAGCAGAATGCTGTAGTCGTCTTCAACGCTCAGCAACCCGGCTTCCAGCGCCAGTTTTTCCGCATGGGTCAGCACCTCATAGATGCCGCCGCGCGCTTTAATCGAGCCGGAAATCGGCAGATGGCTGTCTTTTTTCAGCAGCAGCGTGCCGGGAATAGACTTACCAGATTCTCTCTCCAGCCGCTTTTGCATCGCCGGGATCGCAACCATTTCGGATTCGATAATCCCGCCCGTTGCCGCCGTTTCCGGGAAGGCTTTCTCCAGGTACGGCGCGAAGCGGTTGAGGCGCGCGTGCGCGTCGTCCACGTCGGCTTTGGTCAGCCCGACGTACGGCAACCCTTCTGCAAGCGTCGTGGTGCGCGGGTTAAGCCAGGTGGTTTCTTTCAGGGCGATCAGATCCTCAACCAGAGGAAACTGTGCGGTTAAAGTAGTGATAGTTGCGTTTTCCATAATACGTCTCTTCGCGCTCAGATAATGAAGGAAAGCAGGAATGTGCCGCCAAGTGCAAGCACCGAGGCGATAAACGTCGCCGTCGTATAGTATTTGAAGGTCTCATTCAGGGTCGCGCCGCAGTATTGCTTCACCAGCCAGAAGAGCGAATCGGTCACGATCGTGCAGCCAATGGCCCCGGAACCGATGGCAATGGTGATGATCTCCGGACTTACGTTCGGGTAGAGCGGCAGCATCGGCGCGACTATCGCCGTGGCGCCCATCATCGCCACCGTCGCGGAGCCTACGGCGGCATGCAGCACCAGCGCCACAAGCCAGGCGAGCAGGATAGGGTGCATGTGCAGGTTCGAGAGAATATGCGCCAGCGAGTCCGCCAGCCCGCTGGTTTTCAGGATGGCGTTAAACGCGCCGCCCGCGCCGATAATCAGCAAAATGTTGGCGATAGAGCCGAAGCCGTGCTCGGTGTGCGTCAGCATCGTACCCATGCCCATATGCTGGCGGATCCCCAGCAGGTAGTAGGCGACAAACACGGCGATAAACATGGCGGTGATGGGGTTGCCGATAAACTCCAGCAGCGTATACAGCGTGCCTTCTTTTGCCATATTCAGCTCGGCAATGGTTTTCACCAGCATCAGGGCAATCGGCAGCAGCACCGTGAACAGCGTGGCGCCCAGCGACGGCAGGGTGTGCTCTTCGCGCACCTTCAGGTCTGAAAATTCCGCCGGAACCGGTTTAAACGGCAGACGGTTGCCGAGCAGTTTCAGGAACAGCGGGCCGCCGACCAGCGAGGCCATCAGGCCCACCATCAAACCGTAAACAATGACCGTTCCGACGTCCGCGCCTAATTTATTGGTTACAAACAGCGCGGCCGGATGCGGCGGCACCACGCAGTGCACCGCCATCAGCGCGGTACAGAGCGGAATGGCCAGCTTGAGCAGCGACGTGTTGGTCTTTTTGGCGATGGAAAACGCCAGCGGGATCAGCAGTACCACGCCCACTTCCACAAACAGCGTAATGCCGCAGATAAGGCCCACCAGCACCATAATCACGTCTGCGGATAGCCAGCGGCAGCGCTGCAGTGCGATCCCGATGCGCTCTGCCGCGCCGGAGACTTCCATCATCTTGCCGAGAATGGTACCCAGACCAATCACCGTCGCCAGGAAGCCCAGCGTACCGCCAATTCCGCTCTCGATGGCGTTCACCATATCCAGCGGGCTCATCCCCATCATAGCGCCGACGAAAAAGCTCGCCAGCAGCAGCGCGAGGAACGGGTGAAACTTCAGTTTTACGATGGTTAAAACAATCAACACAATGCTGACCAGCAGCGTTGCCACAACCCAGACCTGAGATCCCATATCTCACCTCACCCTTATGTCATCTGTGGGTATTGGACGAAAAAACGGCGTGGGCTGACAAACGATATAAATTGGCGTTCAGGTGAGCCAGATTGGATCAACTGAGTGACTGCGCTCTAAAAAGCGCACTTAATTCGTATTAGGTTCACATAAATTCACCCTTGAGCGGTATGCTGAGCGCAGAAAACCCGCGTGAGAATTGTGATGACCGATGCGAATGAAGCCAGAAACCGCCTGTTAAACGGCTGGCAGCTGTCGAAAATGTATACCTTTGAAGTGGCCGCCCGGCATGAGTCCTTCGCCCTGGCGGCGGAGGAGCTGTCGCTCAGCCCCAGCGCGGTGAGCCACCGCATCAACCTGCTGGAAGAGGAGCTGGGCATTCAGCTGTTTGTCCGCTCGCACCGTAAAGTCGAGCTGACGCAGGAGGGAAAGCGCGTTTACTGGACGCTTAAATCGTCCCTCGACACCCTGAATCAGGAGATCCTGGACATCAAAAACCAGGCGCTGTCCGGCACGCTGACGGTTTACTCCCGCCCGTCGATCGCCCAGTGCTGGCTGGTGCCCATGCTGGGAGACTTTACCCGCCGCTATCCGTCGATTTCACTCACCATCCTGACCGGCAATGATTACGTCAATATGCAGCGAACGGGCGTCGATCTGGCGCTCTATTTCGACGATACGCCGCCAAACCACCTCTCTCATCACTTCCTGATGGACGAGGAGATATTGCCCGTCTGCTCGCCGCAGTATGCCCGCGAGCATGAACTGCTGAAAAACCCCGATAACCTCAGCCACTGCACGCTGCTGCATGACCGTCAGGCCTGGAGCAACGATTCCGGTACGGATGAGTGGCTGAGCTGGGCGCAGCACTTTGCGGTGAATATGCCGCCATCGTCGGGCATTGGTTTCGATCGTTCCGATTTAGCGATTATTGCGGCCATCAACCATGTCGGCGTCGCGATGGGCAGAAAGCGGCTGGTGCAGAAACGGCTCGAACGGGGCGAGCTTATCGCCCCGTTTGGTGAAAAGACCCTGAAATGCCATCAGCACTACTATATCTCGACGCTTTCTGGCCGGCAGTGGCCGAAAATAGACGCCTTTATCGGCTGGCTGAGAGAACTGGCAGGTTGAAGAATTATTACGCTTTCGCTCTACACGAAATGTGAAAAAGCGTGCTAAATACAGGTAATGCTTTCGATTTATCCAGGGTAAACCGTGTTAAAGCCTTTTATTGCCTGTGCATTACTGATCTCTTCCGGCTGGGCGATTGCCGCTGAGCCGCCGCTGACGGCTGCCCACTATGCGCAGCAGCTGGGCGTCGGGATGGATGTGGACTGGGCGCGCACCGAGCGCGGCATACGCGAATTCGATCCGCTGGTGGTACGCGATTTTCGTGCAAAAGGCATTACCCACGTGCGCATTCGCGTCGCCGATGAGCCGACGGAAGCGCGGCTAATTCACCTGCGCAAGCTGGTAGAAGCCTGCGAGCAGTATGGCGTGATCCCGATTATCGCTTATCAGGCTGATGAATATAAAAACGACCCGAAAGCCGATAACGAGAAAGAGACGATCAACTGGTGGATTGCCGTGGCGCACTATTTCGGTCAGAGCTATCCGCTGCTGGGTTTTGATCTCATTTATGAGCCGGCCGACAAGCTTAACCACAACCTCGCGTCGCTAAACCGCGTGTATGAAAAAACCATTAAAGCGATCCACGACATGGACCCGCAGCGCATGATCTTTATTGCGCCACGCCTGCGCGCCGCCCCGGAGGATTTATCCAGCCTGAAGCTGCCCGCGCACAGTCAAAACTACCTGCTGGCGGAGTGGCATATTTTCCCGTGGGGGCCGCTGAAAAATAGCGGTAAATACCCGTGGACGTCCGGCACGGCGGCGGAGAAAGCGGCTATCCATAATCGCATCAATACCGCGCTGCGCTGGCAGCAAAAAACCGGGCACGTTAGCTGGGTCGGGGGCTGGGGCGTGGGAGAGTCAAACCACCTCACGCCAACCGCTTCGCAAATGGCGTTCTCCACCTTTATGGCCTGCGAGCTGCAAAAGGCGAAAATCCCGTATGCGCTGAACGCGGATTTCCAGTTTTACGACGGGGAAGAGGGGGCCTGGCGGCCCGCGCCGGAGCCGTTGTTGCAGGCGATGATTGCGCCCGTCTGTGAAAAACCCGGCGAGAAGCCGGGCCATCATGCGGTTAAACCGGCTGCTCGTGATGCAGAACACGCGACGCCAGCGGCAGCCAGCACAGTAAAATCAGCAGCCCCATCAGCGTCATCAGCAGGCCCAAACTAGCCTGCCCGGTCTGCAGCATCATCGCCGAGAGCCAGGCCAGCGCTCCGGAGCCGATATTCTGCAAACCGCCCACCAGCGCGCCAGCCGTGCCTGCGAGGAACGGGAACGGCTCCATCGCGCCGCTGGTCGCCAGCGGGAACAGCATCCCCGCGCCGAAGAAGAACAGCGCTGCCGGGATGAGCAGCGTCCAGACCGTCATCACGCCGAACAGCCCCGGTATCCACATCATCAGACCCGCCAGCAGACAGCTGATTACCGACTGCCACATCAGGGTGGAGAAGCGTTTGTTTGGGCGTCCGGCAAACCACGCGCCGAAGAACGCCGCCGGGATCGGCAGAATAAACAGAATACTCACGACCATGCTGCTCAGGCCCAGCCCCGCACCCAGCAGCACGCCTGAGCAGGCTTCGAACACCGCAATGCCCGCCAGGCCGCCGATCAGCATCAGCAGGTAGCAGGTAAACGACCCGTTGCCAAACAGCGTTTTATAGCTGGTGATGAGCTTCGTGCGCGGCGCGTCCTGCGGGCGCGTTTCCGGCATCCGGCGCGCCATGCTGAAGGTGACAATGACGCACAGCACCAGCAGGAAGGCGTAGCAGGCGCGCCAGGACCACATCGTGTCCAGCAGGCCGCCAATCAGCGGGGCGAGAAGCGGGCTGACCAGAATACCCATGTTCAACAAGCTGTTGGCATGACGGAGCTGGGTGCCCTGATACATATCGCGCGGTAAGGTTCGCGCCATCACCCCACCGACGCCGGTCCCGACGCCCTGCAGGGCGCTGGCGGCAATCAGTACGGTCAGGCTGTGCGTGGAAATGGCAATCACCGTCGCCACCATGAAAATACTCATGCCCACCAGGATCACCGGGCGACGCCCGACGCGGTCAGACAGCGGGCCGTAGAAGAGCTGCGAAACGCCATAGGTCAGCAGGTAGGCTGCCATCACGCTCTGCACCGCGCCCTCGCGGACGTTCAATTCCTTTGCCATGTCGGCAATCGCCGGAATGTAGATGGTTTGCGCCATCTGACCGACGGCCACCAGTAACACCAGCATCAACAATAAGTTAACGTTCCTTTGTTTTTTCATGTCGCTGAATACTTTTGCCAAAAGAGAAAAATGAAGAATAAGTGACTGCGCATTCCCATAAATGCGCGAGGAATCTACCACAGAGAGATGACAATTTAAGCATTGTTGTGGTGAATGGAAAAACCGGGAAAGGCAGGATTTGTAAACAAGATCGGCAACTAATGTTGCCAGTGATTTACGCCATGCGCAGCAGAATGGCGCCGCCGGCAATACCCAGCGCCGCCGCGATACGCAGGCCCGCAACCTTCTCTTTTAAAAGGACAAACGCGATCATTGCCCCAAAGAGTATGGAGGTTTCACGCAGCGCCGCGACCACCGCCAGCGGTGCCTGCGTCATTGCCCAAAGCGCCAGACCGTAAGATCCCATGGTTCCCACCCCGCCGAGCAGCCCCTTTTTCCAGTGCAGGCGCAGGTAGACGGACGCCTCGCGCCGACGCGCCACCATCGCCCAGCTCAGCAGGCAGAAGCCGTTCATAAAGAAGGTCCACAGCATGTAGCCCAGCGCGGTGTCCGACAGACGCACGCCGGTGCCGTCTACCAGCGTATACCCGGCAATAAAGCAGGCGTTCAGCAGCGCCAGCCCGATCCCTTTGCGTGACCGTATGCGGCCATGCATCGCCATCGCCAGAATTGACAGGCAAATTACTCCGATACCGGACCAGGCGAGCCACGAGAGACGATCGCCGAGCGCCAGCACGCCGATCAGCGCCACCAGCAGCGGGGCGGTGCCGCGCATCAGCGGATAGGTCTGGCTCATATCGGAGACCTGATAGGTCTTCGCTACCAGCACGGTGTACACCACCTGTAAGGCGCAGGAGACGATCAAAAACGGCCAGCTTGCAGCAGAAGGCTGTGGGGAAAACGGCAGTAAGACCAGAGCGATAACCGTGGCGGATCCGCTAACGCTTATGGCGGAATAGAGCTTGTCCGTTCCGGCCTTAACGATGGCGTTCCAGCTGGCATGCAGCAGCGCGGCGAAGAGCAAAATGCAAAAAACGGTGATGGTCATAGCGTATCGGGTGGTGAATTGTCACTCAACTGTAACATTCACACCCTGATGCTGCCAGCCGGCTACACGGCACAAAAAAGGCGGTGCGTCACCCGCGGCTCGTCCGAGACCAGCGTAAAACCCGCCTGGCGATAGAAGCCGTACGCGCTCTCCGGCGCGTGGGTATTCAGGAAATCAAACCAGATGCTGGCATCGGCCATCACCACGGTTAAAAGCTGTTTGCCAATGCTCAGCCCGCGGCACTTCTCGCTGACGTAGAGATGGCGAATACGTCCGGCGCGCGGCTGCTGGCTGAACGGATCGCGGTTGAGGCCGCACACGCCCACCAGCTTGCCGTTGAGAAACGCACCCAGCAGCTTTTCACCCGGCGCGTTAAAGCGGTTCTCACCACGCTGCCAGTTCTCTTCAAGCCTGCGCAGCATGTTGAAATTCAGTGCGATACTTTCAGCCTTCAGGGCGATATACCCCGGCTCATCCGGTGTGACGGGCTCAATTAACAGACGCGACATAGCATTCCCTCGTTATTAAAGAGGGGCGGTTGCCCGCCCCTCTCAGGTGCGACTTGAACCTGAATTACCGAAGGAATTTCAGGACAGCATCAAGCAGTTGCAGTACAGCAACAATGAGTTTGAGGATAAGTATCACCATATCCACTACGCTCATACGCGTCTCCTTTTGGTTAAAAGGAGCACGATGCTGGCGTACCTTTCCGCCGCCTGTTGCCAGCACCTGGATTGACGTAACACAGTGTGCTCACTTCAGGGGTTAAGGCACTGACGGCACCACCCGTTTCAGCCAGGACTTCGTTGCGCCGGTAGAACTGCGGCCCCCTCGCTCACTGCGAACACCCTCAGTATAGATAAATACTGTATGTATGAACAGTATTTTTTGGACAAAATCAGGAAGGCGATCCATACTCAAAAACGTCGAAATCCGTGCCGGAATTGCGCGTTCGTCTTCGATCGCGTATACTTTTTGCGTTGACGTAACACAGTGTGTTCTGCGGCGACCAACCGCAAAACCCTGATAAAAACCTCGCTTAGGCGGGGTTTTTTGTTTTCATCCCTCAACAAACGAAACGTGATCCCTGGCGCATTTTTGTGCAGATGAAAATATTTCCATTGTCACGCCCGAAAACCTGTGTTTGTATAAATTCCATCAATGATTCCAAACACAGGTCCCCAATGACTTCATCCATCTTCACTTCGACCCTACTAAAAACTGCGCAACCAGCCGCAGTGGTCGTCGTGCGTGTGGTGGTGGTCGTCGGCAATGCGCCGTAGGGACTGGATCAACACACGAATCCAAAACCCCGCCGGCGCAAACCGGGCGGGGTTTTTCGTTTAAGAGCCTCCCCGGAAAGTCGGCCCAGAAGAAAAGGACTGGAGCATGGCAAGTTCGGGCACAACATCCGCGAAGACGCGTTTCACCGGCGCGCAGCTGATCGTTCATTTACTGGAACGGCAGGGCATCACCACGGTTGCGGGCATTCCTGGCGGCACGGTGCTGCCGCTGTACGATGCGTTAAGCCAAAGCACGCAGATCCGCCACGTGCTGGCGCGCCACGAGCAGGGGGCAGGCTTTATTGCTCAGGGCATGGCGCGTACCCAGGGCAAACCGGCGGTCTGTATGGCCTGCAGCGGCCCGGGCGCAACCAACCTGGTCACCGCCATCGCCGACGCGCGCCTCGACTCCATTCCGCTGATCTGCATTACCGGCCAGGTACCGTCCTCGATGATCGGCACCGATGCGTTCCAGGAAGTGGACACCTACGGCATCTCTATCCCCATCACCAAACATAACTATTTAGTTCGCGACATCAGCGAGCTTCCTCAGGTTATCAGCGATGCGTTCCGCATTGCGCAGTCCGGCCGCCCGGGCCCGGTGTGGATAGACATTCCTAAGGATGTCCAGACCGCAGAGATCGAGATAGACGTCCTGCCGGAGCCGGGCGAGCGTGCCCCCGCGCCGGAATTCAGCGCTGAGAGCGTGCGCGATGCCGCCGCCATGATTAACGCCGCCAAACGCCCGGTGCTCTATCTGGGCGGCGGAGCGATTAACGCTGCGGATGAAATCCGCCAGTTTGCGGAAAAAGCCAACCTGCCGACCACCATGACCTTGATGGCGCTGGGCATGCTGCCTAAAGCGCACCCATTGTCATTAGGCATGCTGGGCATGCACGGCGCGCGCAGCACCAACTACATCCTGCAAGAGGCGGATTTGCTGATTGTTATGGGCGCGCGTTTTGATGACCGGGCGATTGGTAAAACCGAGCAGTTCTGCCCGAATGCGAAGATCATTCACGTGGATATCGACCGCGCCGAGCTGGGTAAAATCAAGCAGCCGCACGTGGCGATTCAGGGCGACGTGGCCGAGGTGCTGGCGCAGCTGATCCCTCAGACGGATGCAGCCGACCGCGCCGACTGGCGTAAGCTGGTGGCCGATCTGCAGCGCGAGTTCCCGGGCGCCATCCCAACCGAAGGCGACCCGCTGAGCCACTACGGTCTTATCAACGCCGTAGCCGCCTGCGTGGACGACAGCGCGATTATCACCACCGACGTGGGTCAGCATCAGATGTGGACCGCCCAGGCCTACCCGCTGAACCGTCCGCGCCAGTGGCTGACCTCCGGCGGTCTGGGAACCATGGGCTTTGGTCTGCCCGCAGCCGTGGGGGCGGCGCTCGCCAACCCGGACCGTAAGGTCATCTGCTTCTCCGGCGACGGCAGCCTGATGATGAACATTCAGGAAATGGCCACCGCGGCCGAAAACCAGTTAGACGTGAAAATCATCCTGATGAACAACGAGGCGCTGGGGCTGGTGCACCAGCAGCAGAGCCTGTTCTACAAGCAGGGCGTGTTTGCCGCGACCTACCCGGGGATGATTAACTTTATGCAGATTGCCGCCGGTTTTGGCCTGCACACCTGCGATCTGAACGCCGAAGAGGATGCCCACGCGGCGCTGCAGGCGGCGATTTCTCGCCCCGGCCCGGCGCTGATCCACGTGCGTATCGATCCTGAACAAAAAGTGTATCCGATGGTGCCGCCGGGAGCGGCAAATACTGAGATGGTGGGAGAATAAGCCATGCAGAAACAACATGAAAACGTCATTCTGGAACTCACCGTCCGCAACCACCCTGGCGTCATGACCCACGTCTGCGGACTCTTTGCCCGCCGGGCGTTTAACGTGGAAGGCATTCTCTGTCTGCCGATTCAGGGCAGCGAGCACAGCCGCATCTGGCTGCTGGTCAACGACGACCAGCGTCTGGAGCAGATGATGGCGCAGATCGACAAGCTGGAAGACGTCACCAAAGTGGCGCGCAACCAGTCCGATCCCACCATGTTTAACAAAATTGCGGTGTTTTTCGAGTAAACTTACGTTAACGCCCGAATATGATTTGAAATTGTGTTCGGGCTTTTGCGTTACAATCGTTTGTTTTAAGCCAGTGCCATCCTTCTGAACTTATTTCTATTCAAACGTCACTAACATAAATCCCATGTCGTCGCGCGTCACGATAAGGAAGATAAACGTTCTTTCCATCGCACCCATCCGCTAGCAACATGAAATAACATATTCCGAATTACAATAAATGAATAATAACTATTCGCATTAATGTTGTGGCTTATTACATGTGATGATTTAAAAATTAAATTCACAAATAGACATATCCTCCTCATAATATATCATATAACTAAGAATTACCTTAATAAAATACAAAGAATTTCGCCGTCCGTTCTGAGTTAATAGTTGCTAGTTAAAACTGAAGAAATAAATTTCACTTTAACTTAACCTACTGATTTTGCGGATCATATATTTAAGTTGTAACTATCACTCAACACAACCTGTCTCATGATTTACAAGCGGTACTATTAAAATATTGGTATTTACCCATATGAAATTAAACAATATGAAGTGATGCTAAAATATAAAATGAGTTACGATGTAGATCACAAAATCTTAACTTTTAATTTTCTTAATATTTACAAAACTCTGAGTTTGTATTTAGATTAAATCGCCTTGCAAGCACAATTCAATGAAGCAATATCACTCGTAATTATTACTATCAGGAGGATTTATGGACTATCAACCATTGGCAGTGTAAGACATCTATAACTGGTATAAGCCGTTAGCGGCTTATACCAGCCAAAACTCAATTAAGGTAGGGATAGATGATAAAGTATATTGGCATTGGATCTAATGAATTAGATACATACCTTGATTATGCTGTTTTAAGTATTGTCGCTATATATATGTTTAATGCCACTCCGTTCCAGATGGGTGTGCTGGGAGCCTGTTTTGCACTACCGTTTCTTTTTTCAAGTACGTTATTTGGGCGTTTGTTAGATAATGCTAAAATCCATCACTATCGGGTGATGTTGTTTTTTATTAATGCCATTGTCACTCCCTTATTCATGCTGACGGGTTCGATAGTAGGTTTATACTGCATTGCATCAATAAAAACATTGTCACGGTGTGGACTGAATATCTCAAATGTAAAGCTAAACACGGATGATTCAGAGTCCAGGAGATTCTTTGAAATTTATGGGTATCTTATCAATGCCAGCAGGATAGTTATTCCGATTATCGGGGTATATATATATCAGAACTATGGATTATGGTATGCAATAGGCTTATCAACACTATTAAACCTTGTTGGATTATTTGCCTCAACTGAAAAAAACAGCCGGATAACTTCTTACAGTAGTGATAACAATTCACATTACAAGTATTCATTTTGGCTGGAGCTAAAAAAACATCGGGACCTTTTTTATTTGGTTGTTGGTTATACGCTCGCAAATTTAGCATTTTTTATGAGCAATGATATGCTGGGTTTGTTTTTCAGAGCATTGGGGCAGACTGAGAATAGTGTTGGTTTAATAATTTCATTGTTGGGTATCGGAGGGGCGTGCGGCACAAAGTTTGCTTCAGTACTCAACAACCATATTAAATCCGTGCAGATATTAATGGTTTCTATGCTGTTTAACATTACAGCATTCATGCTATTTGGCTTCGTAACACCGCAGAGTGCATCAGTACTATTGTTCTATTTTGGCATTATGTTAATAGGTGCCTCTTCGGGTATCACCTTTTTTGCAGTCAGGTATGGTGTGCGTAATATTGTTGGATATGCAGATGTCGGCAAAGCAACGGGCATGATCCAGATGATTTCTTCAGTGGTCGCTATTCTGATGCCTATGGTTGGAGGGATTATTGCCAGTGCAACCTCACTTATTGTGACATTCCGATTAACCGGTTTGATGCTAATAGCCACTTTCATTGCGGTTTTATTATTTTTTTATAACGAACAAAGCAGGAGTAAGTGTCATGAAGAACCCACCGAAAATGAGTGAAATGGATTTTCTATCCGATCGGCATTATGATTTATATGTTAAAGGAAAAGCCAAACAAACATGGGATGCCAGCCTTGATTGGAGTTTAGCGAAAAATGACAATATTCCAGCCAGATTGCGTGAGGATGCTATAACTATTGCCAGCCTATCTGCTCATGTGGAATGGCTAGGAATGGAGAATGCGGCTGAATTACTTCTTCAGGCCAACGATTTCTCGCTGAAGTTGGGGCTTGCACAAGCCGTAAATGATGAAGCGAGACATTCAGAACTTTTTTCGCGCTATGCCATCCTCGCGAATGGTTCCATTCGTGATTTATCAAAAACCAGAGAATTATATATTGAGCATTTTCATAAGCTGGATACATTTGACGAGGTTTTTTTAAGCCATGTATTTCTTGAAAATGGTGCCCTGGAACAGTTTAATTTGTTCATTCATGCCTTTACAGAAAATAGTTTGATTGGCCAAATTTATAAAGGTGCCATGAACGATGAAGCTAGACATGTTCAGATGGGAATTAACTACTTCCGACAGTTAATCAGTCGTGATCCTGCTAAACATGAAATGGTATCGGATCATCTGCATACGTTTAAAAGCATTCTTCATGTCAATCCTGAGGGAATAGCATGGTTATCGGGCATTAGCGGTATTCCGGCAAATGAAATACAAGAAAGAGTTCAACGCCGGCATGATAATTTTATAAATAAAATAATTGAAGGATAAAACATGTTCTCTGGTGTGAAAGTTTTAAAATCGCTGATCACTGATCGTGAAATTGATATCTTTTATCGCTATCTTGCTATTTCAAAAAATTTGGGTGTGTTAAAAGGTAACACGGACAGTGCCGATGCTCATATGTATTTTGCTGTGCCATTAGGGGAAGCAATGCTGAGCCACTTCAATCCATTAATGAAAGATATTGTTGGAGAGGATGTTTATCCAAGTTATTCTTTTTTATGGAATTATAAAAAGGGATATATCCTGCCAAAGCATAAAGACAGAAACTCTGTCGATTATATTATATCCATTGGATTACATAGCCACGAAGAAAGTGACTGGGGGATTTTCGTCAATGGTGAAGAAATAAAATTATCGGTAGGTGATGCCATGGTTCTTGATGGGAAAAAATTTGAGCACTGGCGTGAGGCTTGTCCTTATGAGAATAGATTGCAACTTATCTTATGTTATACGCGTGATTTGGGACAACGCTTTGACAGACGCCAGCACCTTGGTTTTGACCCTATCCCAGAAGTTATAACCAGCCCGTTAAATCGTGGCTTATCAATTGAAGATCGCCATGTGGCAATATTAGGGGAAAATGATGTCTGAACTATTAAGATATGAAAAAACATTGATTTTCTTTGATGGTAAAGTGATCCTTCGTGATTTTAGTGTTGATGGTATTAAAATGACGATGGGATATATGGCATCAGGTCAGTATCGGTGGTTAGCTGAAGACCCGGAACGTTTTATTATTATAAGTGGTAAAGCAGTTTTTACTTACAATGATCAAAAAGTGAATGTTCAATCAGGCAATGAAGTATTCGTACCAGCAGGAACAACATTCACGGTTGAGGTTGCTGAGCCATTAGATTACAGGTGTTATTATGCTTAAGCTTGGCATTGTTGGAACCGGTATGATGGCCGGTATTATCGCAGAAGCATGTCAATTCGCTGGACTTAACGTTCATTCAGTTTTGTCACGTTCACAAAACGCACTCAACGCTTTCTGTCAGAAGTTCAATATACCGCCCGATCGAGGTTTTTGTGATTCATCCAAATTCTTTTCTGATCCGAAACTGGATGCTGTGTATATCGCAACACCTACATCGACTAAAGAAGAACTCCTCAGGATATGCATACAATACCGTAAACATGCACTTATAGAGAAACCCTTTCCTGATTCAGATGTATTCATGTCATTGCTTTCAGAGTCTGAGCGGCTGGGTCTCGTCTGGCTTGACGCTGCTCATTATATACATAATCCTTTTCACAACCGGCTTAAACAAGAAATTGAGAAGTATGTGGGGCCAATAAACAGAATTTGTGCTTCTTTTATTTGGCCTGATACGGATCGCGGACAAATTAAATTCTCACCTGAACTGGAACCGTATGGAGCGCTTGGTGATCTGGGATGGTACCCGGCAAGAATAATCAGTGAGTTTATTGATGTTAGCCATCTGGAGACAATATCTTCCTTTCTAATTAAAAATAAAAAGGGGGCAATTATAGAAACAAATGCTACCGGATACACAAGTGATAATATCACTTTCACAAGTTCTGCGTCTTACCGTGGGTCTGTATGCGAGCAATCTTGTGTAATATCAGGGGAGAAAGGACAGTTAACTGTAAATGATTTCGTCATGCCTTATTGTGGTTCATTTGTCTATGGTGAAATGATGAATGAAATGACTATCAAGATTGCACATGGATTAAAACCCCTTCTCGACAAAACGGAAAAAAGATTTGTATTTACTGAGCGTCAACACATTACGATGCTAAAGAATTTTTCTGAATATACCATAGGGTGTGCTCGTGAAAACTTACTGTCACATCAGAATGTCTGTATCAATACTATAAACCTCCTACGTAGCATTAAGAATACAGCAAGCAGTATTATTGCTTAAATAGTTATTAACAGGAAATCTCATGGATAAGTTCAATGATATACTAACCGATGTATATAAGGAGTTTATCGTACCATTGACTGAACGAGCTCTGGTGTTTTTTACTCCTTCGGATGGTTTATATATAGGCTATCTTTTGACCGCGTCTTTTATTGCTATTATCTATTTTGCCTGGTGTTTAAGATCGTGGAACATGATTGCGGCAGCAAAGGCAGCAGTACGGGAACATAATTTTAGATCACGATCGGTAGTTGATGACATCAAACTTTTTTTTTGTGATAAAGTGCTACTGGGCTTTGTTTATACTTTCGTTATTGGTGCGGCATACTTCTTCAAGCACAAGACGATTTTATTACTATCCTTATTCGGTTTACCTGCCTCACATATTGTTCCTGGTTTTTATTTAAGTATTTTATTAACTATTGGGGCATTACTCGCTTTCGATTTTGCTGTTTTTTTTGAGCACTATCTTTCCCACAAGGTTATGATTCTTTGGGAGTTTCATAAAATACATCATATTGCTGAAGAACTTAACCCATTAACCGCATATCGTTCCCATCCTGTTAATCAATGTTGTTTCATTTTGATGGCCAGTCTGTTTTCTGGTTCGTATTCTGGAGTAATAAGCTATTTCTTTGATACAACCCATGCCTATCTATTTTTTGCGGGGCAAAATATTATTATGTTTTTACTTCTTTTATTTGGGTTGAATTTACAACATTCACGCGTGTTTATTTACTACCCATCTGTCCTTCGACGAATTTTCGTTAGCCCTGCTTATCATCAATTGCATCATAGTAGTAATAAAAACCATCATGATATAAATTTCGGGTTCATTTTCTCTTTTTGGGATTATCTCTTTAAGGTGCAATATCTTCCAGTGAAGCGTGAACATTTAACCTTCGGAGTCAGTGGAGAGCGCTACGAGAGTTATGCTGGCATAAAAAACACCTATGTAACTCCTTTCAGGAGAGCATATAAACGTATCGTTAAAAGAAGGCAATGTTATAAAAAAAGCCCCCCAAAGCAGGATATCGTTTAAAATATAGCTCTCTCATGATGTTGGCTCACTTGAAGGATGAAGTCTATATCGTTAAGGTAAGCGCGTTTTTTAACCTGCGAGAAACGCGCCATGACCACCATCGCTCTTATCGACGACCACCTTATCGTCCGCTCCGGCTTTGCCCAGCTTTTAAACCTCGAACCGGATTTTCAGGTCGTGGCCGAGTTTGGCTCCGGTCATGAAGCGCTGGCGGGCCTGCCGGGGCGCGGGGTGAAGGTCTGTATCTGCGACATCTCAATGCCGGATCTCTCCGGGCTGGAGCTGTTAAGCCAGCTGCCGAAAGGGATGTCGACGATCATGCTGTCGGTCCACGACAGCCCGGCGCTGGTCGAGCAGGCGCTCAACGCGGGCGCGCGCGGCTTTCTCTCCAAGCGCTGTAGCCCCGACGAACTGATCGCCGCCGTGCGCACCGTCTCCACCGGCGGCTGCTATTTAACGCCGGATATCGCCATCAAGCTGGCGGCCGGACGCCAGGATCCGCTCACCAGACGCGAGCGCCAGGTTGCGGAAAAACTCGCGCAGGGCATGTCGGTAAAAGAGATTGCCGCCGAGCTGGATCTGTCCCCGAAAACCGTGCACGTTCACCGCGCCAACCTGATGGAAAAACTCAACGTCAGCAACGACGTCGAGCTGGCGCGCCGAATGTTCGACAGCTGGCAATGAGTTCCGCTTTTTCACGGCTGATCGCCGTCGTCGCCAGCTTTTTTATCTTCTCCGCCGCTTGGTTTTGCCTGTGGAGCATCAGCCTGCACCTGGTGGAACGCCCCGAGCTGGCGGTGCTGCTGTTTCCCTTCGGGCTGCGTCTGGGCTTAATGCTCCAGTGTCCGCGCGGCTACTGGCCGGTTTTGCTCGGCGCAGAGTGGCTGATGCTGGTCTGGCTGGCGCAGGAAGTTGCCCTCGCGCATCTGCCCTTATTGATGACCGGAAGCCTGCTCACGCTTCTCCCGGTTGCCCTCATTTCCCGCTACCGCCACCAGCGCGACTGGCGCACGCTGCTGCGTCAGGGGGCGGCACTGATTGCCGCCGCGCTGCTGCAGTCGCTTCCGTGGGTCGGCGAGAAGGAGATGCTCAATGCCCTGCTGCTGACCCTGACCGGCGGCCTGACGCTGGCGCCAACCTGCCTCGTGATCTGGCACTATCTCACCAGCACCGTCTGGCAGCCGCTCGGCCCGGCGCTGGTTTCCCAGCCGGTGAACTGGCGCGCCCGGCACCTCATCTGGTATCTGCTGCTGTTTGTGGTGAGCCTGTGGCTCCAGCTTGGCCTGCCCGCCGAGCTTTCTCGCTTCACGCCGTTCTGTCTGGCGCTGCCGATTATCGCCCTGGCCTGGCACTACGGCTGGCAGGGGGCGCTGATCGCCACGCTGATGAACGCAATCGCGCTGATCGCCAGCCAGACCTGGCACGATCATCCTGTTGATTTACTGCTTTCCCTGCTGGCCCAAAGTCTGACCGGGCTGCTGCTCGGCGCGGGCATTCAGCGCCTGCGTGAGCTGAACCAGTCCCTGCAATCCGAGCTGGCGCGCAACCGCCGTCTGGCGGAGCGCCTGCTGGAGACGGAAGAGAGCGTGCGGCAGGAAGTTGCCCGCGAGCTACACGATGATATCGGCCAGACTATCACCGCTATCCGCACCCAGGCGGGCATTGTCCAGCGCCTGGCGGCAGAAAACGCGGGCGTAAAGCAGGGCGGGGCGCATATAGAACAGCTTTCCCTCGGCGTCTATGACTCCGTCCGTCGCCTGTTAGGACGACTGCGCCCGCGCCAGCTCGATGACCTGTCGCTTGAGCAGGCGGTGCGTTCCCTGATGCGCGAGATGGAGCTGGAAAGCCGCGGAATAGTGAGCCATCTCGACTGGCGCATTAACGAATCTACGCTCAGCGAAGGCCAGCGCGTGACGCTGTTCCGCGTCTGTCAGGAAGGGCTCAACAACATCGTCAAGCACGCCAGCGCCAGCGCGGTTACGATCCAGGGCTGGCAGCAGGACGACAGCCTGAAGCTGATAATTGAAGACGATGGCTGCGGCCTGCCGCCGGGCTCCGGCCAGCAGGGTTTTGGCCTGGCGGGCATGCGCGAGCGCGTCAAGGCGCTGGGCGGCACGCTGAACCTCTCCTGCACCCACGGGACGCGCGTCAGCGTCAGCCTGCCGCTACGGAGTTACCATGTTTAAAACCCCTGCCAGCGCCGCGCCGATTGGCGATAAAGCGGAAATCGACGCCCGCTACCGCTACTGGCGTCGCCATATCCTGATGACCATCTGGCTCGGCTACGCGCTGTTCTACTTCACCCGCAAAAGCTTCAACGCCGCCGCGCCGGAAATCCTCGCCAGTGGCGTGATGACGCGCACCGATATCGGCCTGCTGGCGACGCTGTTTTACATTACCTACGGCCTGTCGAAGTTCTTCTCCGGCATCGTCAGTGACCGCTCCAACGCGCGCTATTTTATGGGCGTTGGGCTGATCGCCACCGGCGTAGTGAACATCCTGTTTGGCTTCTCGACGTCGCTGTGGGCCTTCGCCCTGCTGTGGGCGCTGAACGCCTTCTTCCAGGGCTGGGGCGCGCCGGTCTGCGCCCGCCTGCTCACCGCCTGGTATTCGCGCAACGAGCGCGGCGGCTGGTGGGCAATCTGGAACACCGCGCATAACGTCGGCGGGGCGCTGATCCCGATGGTGGTAGGTGCGGCGGCGCTGCACTACGGCTGGCGCGCGGGGATGATGATTGCCGGTGGCCTGGCGATAATTGCCGGGCTGTTTCTCTGCTGGCGCCTGCGCGACCGGCCGCAAACAGTCGGCCTGCCGGCGGTGGGCGACTGGCGGCACGACGAGATGGAGATTGCCCAGCAGCAGGAGGGCGCGGGGCTGACCCGCAGGGAGATCCTCACCAAATACGTGCTGAAAAACCCGTACATCTGGCTGCTGTCGCTTTGTTACGTGCTGGTCTACGTGGTGCGCGCGGCGATCAACGACTGGGGCAATCTCTACATGTCCGAGACGCTCGGCGTGGATCTGGTGACCGCCAACTCGGCGGTGACGATGTTCGAGCTGGGCGGGTTTATCGGCGCGCTGGTGGCTGGCTGGGGCTCGGACAAGCTGTTCAACGGCAACCGTGGCCCGATGAACCTGATTTTCGCCGCCGGGATTTTGCTCTCCGTCGGCTCGCTGTGGCTGATGCCGTTCGCCAGCTACGTGATGCAGGCGGCGTGCTTCTTCACCACCGGCTTCTTCGTGTTTGGCCCGCAGATGCTGATCGGCATGGCGGCGGCGGAGTGTTCCCACAAAGAGGCGGCAGGCGCGGCGACGGGCTTTGTCGGGCTGTTTGCCTACCTCGGCGCATCGCTCTCCGGCTGGCCGCTGGCGCGGGTGATCGACGTCTGGCACTGGAGCGGTTTCTTTGCGGTGATCGCCATCGCGGCGGGGATCTCCGCGCTGCTGCTGCTTCCCTTCCTGCATGCGCAGGCGCCGCGCGAGGTGAGCGAAGCGTGATGTGCCTCACCTTTTCGCCCCGAATGGCGCAAATCTAGGAAATTTTCCCGGTTTTACCTGGACGCTGTCTCAGGCATCTCTCCCGGCTGATTTTTACAATGCCTGCCATTCGCAGGTAAAAATCAGCTCAGGAGCAAACCATGCTGGCCTTCCTCAACCAGGTGCGCAAGCCGACCCTGGATCTGCCGCTCGACGTGCGGCGCAAGATGTGGTTCAAACCGTTCATGCAGTCCTATCTGGTGGTCTTCATCGGCTACCTGACCATGTACCTGATCCGCAAAAACTTTAACATCGCGCAGAACGACATGATCTCAACCTACGGGCTGAGCATGACGCAGCTGGGGATGATTGGCCTGGGCTTCTCCATCACCTACGGCGTGGGTAAAACCGTTGTTTCCTACTACGCGGACGGCAAAAACACCAAGCAGTTCCTGCCGTTTATGCTGATCCTCTCCGCCATCTGTATGCTCGGCTTCAGCGCCAGCATGGGCGCGGGCTCCGTCAGCCTGTTCATGATGATCGCCTTCTACGCCCTGAGCGGCTTCTTCCAGAGTACCGGCGGGTCGTGCAGCTACTCCACCATCACCAAATGGACGCCGCGCCGCAAGCGGGGTTCGTACCTCGGCATGTGGAACATCTCCCATAACCTCGGCGGGGCGGGCGCGGCTGGCGTGGCGCTGTTCGGCGCAAACTACCTGTTCGACGGCCACGTGATCGGCATGTTTATCTTCCCGTCGATTATCGCCCTGATTGTAGGCTTTATCGGCCTGCGCTACGGCAGCGACTCCCCGGAATCTTACGGCCTCGGCAAAGCCGAAGAGCTGTTCGGCGAGGAGATCAGCGAAGAGGACAAAGAGACCGAAGAAAATGAGATGTCCAAATGGCAGATCTTTGTTGAGTACGTGCTGAAAAACAAAGTGATCTGGCTGCTGTGCTTCTCAAACATCTTCCTGTACGTGGTGCGTATCGGCATCGATCAGTGGTCGACCGTGTATGCCTTCCAGGAGCTGAAGCTCTCTAAAGAAGTGGCGATTCAGGGCTTCACCCTGTTCGAAGTGGGCGCCCTGGTCGGCACGCTGCTGTGGGGCTGGCTTTCGGATCTTGCCAACGGCCGTCGCGCGCTGGTGGCCTGCGTCGCGCTGGCGCTGATTATCGCCACGCTCGGCGTCTACCAGCACGCCAGCAACCAGTACGTTTACCTGGCGTCCCTGTTCGCGCTCGGCTTCCTGGTGTTTGGTCCTCAGCTGCTGATCGGCGTAGCGGCAGTGGGCTTCGTCCCGAAAAAAGCGATCGGCGCCGCCGATGGGATTAAAGGTACCTTCGCCTACCTGATCGGCGACAGCTTCGCCAAGCTGGGTCTGGGAATGATCGCCGACGGCACGCCGATTTTCGGCCTCACCGGCTGGGCGGGCACCTTCGCGGCGCTGGATGCCGCAGCGATCGGCTGTATCATCCTGATGGCGATGGTCGCGGTGCTGGAAGAACGTAAGATTCGCCGTGAGAATCGTGCGCAGAAATTGAAAACAGCCTGAGTGTGCAGGTAACTTCTTTGCCCGGTGTGTGATGCCGGGCTTTTTTATATTGACCCCGACGGCGTTAACTCCTCCTCTCCCAATTCTTCAACATCTTTTCCGTTCACTATTATGGTGCCACCCGCTGTCGAGGCGCTGCGTTTCCCGCTATGATGAGCGGCTATTCATAGGAGAACGCATGGTCTGGATAATGCTGGCAACGCTTGCCGTGGTGTTTGTGGTGGGATTTCGCGTCCTGACCTCAGATTCCCGCCGCGCCATCAAACGTTTAAGCGAGCGTCTGGGGATCACCCCGATGCCGGTTGAGTCGATGATCGACCAGTTCGGAAAAACGCCCGGGAATGAGTTTATCCGCTACCTTGAGCGGCCGGACGAGGCGCATCTGCAAAACGCGGCGCAGGTGCTGCTCATCTGGCAGGTCTGCATCGTTGACGGCAGCGAAGAGAACCTGCATACCTGGCACCGCATGCTGCGTAAAGCCCGCCTGGCCGCGCCCATTACCGATGCGCAAATTCGTCTGGCGCTTGGCTTTATGCGCGAGATGGAGCCCGATCCGCAGGAGCTTAACGCCTTCCAGCTGCGCTATAACCAGCTCTTCCTGCCGGAAGAGGGCGTGTTTTACCTGCATTAAACCGTTTTTCCGCACAGGATATTTTGAGCGTTAAGAATCTCTTCTCTGTTTTCATTGAGGCGGGTGGCGGCATAGATATCTATATTTAACCTTTTTGCCTCCGCGTCCGTGAGTTCACGATAGCAAAGTCCTTCCTGATTAAAGGTGCATTTCGACTGAGGCAGCAGCGCAAATCCTTTCCCTCTTGCGATACGGCTTAGCATCACAAGGGTATCATCCGGCTCTTTTATCCGCTTAAGCGGCGTTTTCAGCGTCTCAAAGTAGCTTTCGCATTTGTCGTAAAATGACGGGTTGGCACTTCTGGAAAACCAGAAAATGGGAAGATCGCTAATGTCCTCCAGCGCGACTTTCTCTTTCAGGCTGGCAGGATGTAAAGAGGGCATTGCGATGAGCAACGGTTCCTGGCAGACCCAGCGGTATTGAACAATGTCTTCATGACCCGTTCCTTTTTCACCGGTCAGCACCAGATCCAGCATATTTTTAGACAGGCTTTGCAGCAGCTGGGCTGACGTCAGGTCCGGCGTTTCGACATCATCTTCCGCGTTCATTTTTTGAAGCTGGGTGTTCACGGGTTCTATGTATTCAAAATTAAGCGTCCGCGTGAGTCCGATACGCAGGCTCGTTTCAGAAGAGTGCGGGTCTTCTTTTAAATTGCTGATGTCTTTGAGTATTTTTTCAGCCTGAACAACCAGCGCACGGCCTGCTTCTGTGAGGCTAACGTCATGCGTGCTGCGGCTGAACAACTGACGTTTCAGAACCGCTTCAAGGCATTTTATCTGACGCGTCAATGGCGGTTGAGTCATGCGTAGACGTTCGGCAGCCTTACGGAAGTTCAGTTCATGTGCAACAGCGAGAAAACATTGTAATTGCTTGATACTGGGCAGGTTATTGCTGATTAAATGTTCTGCTGTGGCCATACGTCAGTCCTGAATGCGAAAAGGTATTTAGTCTTTTTTCGATTTCGATATTACACGCTAACGCCATGAAGAAAAACCCAATTTAATAGTAATACAAAAAGTATATTACAAATTTAATAATTCCACTTATACGCTGAGTTGATAAATTCATTTCTGTTTTTTTCTTATTTTTATTAAAAGGATATCTTTGTTCTAAAGTCTCCCTAGGAAACTAAATACGGTTCTCAGAAATATCATTATTGACCCGAAGATATTGAGTATCCCGTTTGCGGGTAACAACATTCAACATTTATCCAATTCGTAAAAAATATACTGATTATTATATTGAGGTGGCGATTATGGCTGTAGAACGTTTTCCGCAAAAAATGACCTTAAAGTCATGGCTTGCTTTATTTATTCTGGCTATTTCAACGTTTACGATTGTTACCACTGAACTGGCGCCAGTAGGTTTATTAACGCCCATTGCTGATGGGCTACAGTCATCAGAGTCCGCGGTGGGCATGACCGTGTCTCTTTATGCCTGGGTGGGGGCGTTAAGTGCGCTGTTTGCTTCAGTCTTTTTAGGGAATGTATCCAGGAAGCGGCTTTTACTCGTGCTCACCACGGTGCTTCTGATCTCCAATGTTATGGCCGCAACGGTAACGAGTTACAGCATGCTGCTTAGCGCTCGCGTACTGGGTGCACTTGCGCATGGAGCATTCTGGGCGATGATCGGCACGACGGCGGTAGCCATCGTACCTGTCAGATATATTGGCGTGGCGACGTCAATCGTATTTGGAGGCGTTTCCGCAGCAAGCGTTTTTGGCGTGCCGATATCTAACTATATTGGTATTCACTTCGGCTGGCGGCAGGCATTTTGGATGATGGCCGCGCTGAGCGTAATTGCCTTTGCGGGCATTAGCGTTCTTATTCCCCACATTACCAGTAAAAGTGCACTTGGACTGGATGCGTTAAAGAGCGTGTTGAAATCGTCTACCTTATGGAAAATATATTTAGCAACCATGCTGGCTGTGACTGCCCATTTTGCCGCCTTTACCTATATTGAACCCTGGCTGCATACGCAGAGTTTACTGCCAAACGCCTTTATTCCTGCCGTGCTTTTTGTTTACGGTATTTCGGGTCTGGCCGGTAATCTCCTGACCGGCGTGTTGATTGATAAGTATCTTAAGTTGATGGTCTCTATATCTGTACTATTGATATGTGCCGTGCTGTTCATCCTGGGCCTGTCAGGATCATCGCTCTCTGCTGGGCTGATATTCACCGGCATGATTATATGGGGCGTGGCCGTGTCAGGAATATTTGTTGGCTTCCAGACGTGGATTTTACGTATGGCAGAGGATAAAACCTTCCCGGCCTCTGCAATCTACGTGTCATTTTTCAATACTGCCATTGGTATCGGCGCATCAGCAGGTGCCTGGATGGTTTCATCATTTTCACTGCCGCTCCTGTATATCGTCGCCGCCACGGCCATCGGCCTTTCTGTTCTGCTTGTCGTATTTATCCCTGCCACGTTGACCGCAAAACAATCCCGGATGGAGAAATCTTATGAGCCCAGTTAACGTCCGCATATAGCATGGATGAAAAATTATCATTACCGACAACGGATAAAAAACCGGGAATACCCGGTTTTTTATTTTCACGATGAGGTATCAGGCATTCACGCCCTTCATACCCTCGGCAGAATAGCGATCGCCTTTAATCTCTATCCGGTGATGCAGGTTGTTCAATAATTCAATGTCACTCTTCTCAAGCACAATGTCGGCAGCGCGCGCGTTTTCGGCCAGATAGCCGGTGTGCTTAGTGCCCGGGATGGGAACCAGCCGGTCGTATTGCGCTAACAGCCAGGCAAGGGCAATCTGACCTGCGGTACAGCCGTATTTTGCCGCCAGCGGGTGGATGACATCGAGCAGCTGGCGATTATGATCGAGGCTGGACTGCATAAAGCGATCGTTATTTTTACGGAAATCACCCTCTGCAAATTCGCTATTGTTCAGGTATTTTCCCGTCAGGAAGCCTCTGCCAAGAGGCGAGTAGGGCACCAGACCAATGCCTAACTCTTTCACGACCGGCAGAATGCTTTCCTCGATATCGCGTGTCCACAAAGAATATTCCGTTTGCAGCGCGGTGACAGGATGTACCGCATGGGCCCGTTGCAGCGTTGACGCCGACACTTCGCAAAGGCCGATGTGGTTAATCTTGCCCTCTTTAACCAGGGCGCGCAGACAATCCATACTCTCTTCGACCGGGGTGGCGTTACTCAGTCTGTGAAGATAAAAGAGGTCGATTCGCTCCACGCCAAGCCGTTTGAGGGATTCATTACAGCAGCGGATGATATAGTCAGGCGTATTGTTGATGGTGCGGGCATAAGACTCGTCAGGCGAGCGATCGATGCCGCATTTCGTGGCTATTTTGAACTGCTCGCGAGTGCTTTTATCCAGCCCGGCAAGAAAATGACCGATTAATCTTTCATTATGACCACGGCCATATAAATTTGCGGTATCAATAAACGTCACGTTCAGATCGATGAGGCTATGCAATACCTGCAGCGAGGCGTTGTCATCAGTCTGGCCATAAAATTCACTCAGACCCATGGCACCATAGCCGACGGCACTGACGGTAAGATTTTGAGATAAAATACGTGTTTTCATAGTTTCTCCTTTTCAGACGCTATGATTGTTTCACCTCAAATGTGGATACTGAATTTTCATTTTCGTTATGCTGAAAAGGTATCAGTCGACGACGCTCTCCCTCCAGGCTCATTAAAAACGACAAAAGTTGTCAAATCGTTAAATTCGTCACACTTTTGATGATAAACTGCGCGACTTTTCCGCACGTTTTTATCTTCAGGTGACGCCATGACAGAACATATCCAGCCCACGACCAGACCGCAGACCAAAGAGGTTTCACGCCCCAACTGGTCGGCCGTTTTCGCCGTGGCGTTTTGCGTCGCCTGCCTGATTACCGTTGAGTTTCTGCCGGTGAGCCTGCTGACGCCGATGGCGCAGGATCTGGGCATTTCCGAAGGCGTGGCGGGGCAGTCCGTTACCGTCACCGCGTTTGTGGCGATGTTCGCCAGCCTGTTTATCACCCAGGTGATTGGCACCATCGACCGCCGCAGGGTGGTCATCCTGTTCAGCGTGCTGCTGACGCTCTCCTGCCTGCTGGTCTCCTTTGCTGAAAGCTTCACCCTGCTGCTGCTGGGGCGCGCCTGCCTGGGGCTGGGGTTAGGCGGTTTCTGGGCGATGTCGGCCTCGCTCACCATGCGCCTGGTGCCCGCGCGGACGGTGCCAAAAGCGCTTTCCGTTATCTTCGGTGCGGTCTCTATCGCGCTGGTGATTGCCGCGCCGCTTGGCAGCTTCCTCGGCGGGATTATCGGCTGGCGTAACGTCTTCAACGCGGCGGCGGTGATGGGCCTGCTCTGCATCATTTGGGTGTGGAAAGCGCTGCCGTCCCTGCCGGGCGAAGCGGCGCACCACAAACAGAACATGTTCGCGCTGCTGAAGCGCCCCGGCGTGCTGGCGGGGATGACCGCTATCTTTATGTCCTTTGCCGGGCAGTTTGCCTTCTTTACCTACATCCGCCCGGTGTTTATGACCATGGCGGGATTTGACGTGGACGGCCTGACGCTGGTGCTGCTGAGCTTCGGTATCGCCAGCTTTGTCGGTACCTCGCTGTCGTCTCAGTTCCTGAAACGCTCCCTGAAGGTGGCGCTGGCGGGTGCGCCGCTGGTGCTGGCGGCGAGCGCGGCGGTGCTGGTGCTGTGGGGCAGCGATAAGTGGGTGGCGTCTGCCATCGCGATTATCTGGGGCTTTGCCTTTGCGCTGGTGCCGGTGGGCTGGTCGACGTGGATCACCCGCTCGCTTGCCGATCAGGCTGAAAAAGCCGGGTCGATTCAGGTGGCGGTGATCCAGCTGGCGAACACCTGCGGCGCGGCCATTGGGGGCGTGGCGCTCGACCATCTGGGGCTGACCTCACCACTGGTGATTTCCGGTACGCTGATGCTGCTGACCGCGCTGCTGGTGGCGGGGAAGGTGAAGGCGAAGTAGTGCTTTTCTCCCTCTCCCGTGGGAGAGGGTTGGGGTGAGGGCATCAGGCTACGCCGATGTCTGAATCCGTCTTCTCGAATCCATCGAAATCAACACTACCGACGACACAATCAATAGCGTGCCCAGCCAGTCCGGCAGGGTGAAGGCCACGCCCAGCAACACCACCGACAGCAGCGCGCTGCTCAGCGGCTCGGCGCAGCTCAGAATGCTCGCCTTCGGCCCGCCGATCATCTGCGCGCCTTTCAGATACAGGCTGAACGTCAGCGCCGTGCCAATCACCACCAGGTAGAAAAACGCCAGCAGCAGGCTGCCGTCAATCACAAAGGTGGTCCCGCGTCCGGCGTAGAACGGCGTCAGCATTAGCCCGGCGATCAGCATGCTCCAGCCGACAATCGGCAGCGTGCCGTAGCGGGCGATCAGCGTTGACGGATACGTCGTGTAAAACGCGGCGGCAAACGCCGAGGCGATGCCGAAGAACAGCGCGGCAGGCGAGATGGAGAGCGAGGTCGGGTCGCCGTGAGTGACCAGCAGGAAGGTGCCGACAAGCGACGTCATGATGGCCGACAGCACAAACACGCCGGGACGCTTTTTCCGAGCCAGGGCAAACCACGCCACGATAATGGTCGGTGAGAGAAACTGCAGCACGGTAGCGGTCGCAGCGTTGGATTTCTCAATCGTCAGCAGGAAGGTGAGCTGCACGGTGAGCGCGCCGACCAGCGAGAAAATCAGCAGGCTGAGGGCGTCTTTGCGGTTTTTGATGACCGAGAAAATCTTATCGCCGTGTACGAAGGAGAGCGTTAGCAGGATCACGCCGGTAAACAGCAGGCGAACCATGGTCAGGTAAGGCGAAGAAATGTGGCTTTTCTCCATGATGTACTGCGCGCAAACGCCGGAACTGCCCCATAAAACGGCGGCGGTCAGGACGTTTAGCATCCCTTTACGTGTGGAACCCATGTTCTCCCCTGCTATGTTGTCGTTAAGTCGGCCAACAGCATAGCATGATAGGGTGCGGCCTGATGCCCACACCCCGGCCCTCTCCCAAGGGAAAGAGGGAGCAAACACTAAAAACGGCAACTCTCGTTGCCGTTTTGCGTTTACTTAGAACCACGCCTCCCACATCGCGCCGACGTTGAAGTCGTCGAGCGTTTCGTCTTTGGTGTTGTTCACGCGCGCGGTGCGTTCGTTATCCACCTTGCCGCCGGTCACGTAGAAGCGCAGCATCGGGCGGAACTCCGGCCCCATGGCGATAGACATGTTCTGCGACAGGGTCAGCTTCCAGCCCTTGTTGTCGCCGCCGTTGTCGTAATCCACGTGCTGCCAGCCCGCTTCCAGCCAGGTGGAGTGAACGTCGTTCCACCAGTGCATTGGGCGCACGATGGCGTTGTAGTTCTTGCGGTTGTCGGTCTTATCGCGGCTGTTGTCGTAGTCGTGGAAGGCGAGGATGTACTCCACCTGCGTCGCCTGGGTGAATTTGTACAGCCCTTCGAAGCTGGCGTAGACCGTGGTCAGGTCCTCGGTTTTGTTGAACACGCTGTTGTCCGCGTTATCGGAGTAGCGGGCAATCACCTTGTTCACGCCGCTGTCGTTGGTGTGGCTCAGCACCACGCCGCCCTGCCAGGCGTTCAGACGTTCGTCGCTTTCTACCGCTTTCGAATCAAAGCCGTAGTTGGCGTACAGCTCCATGTCGATCGGGCCGAGCTTCATGCCGTGGATTTTCGAGGTTGCGGCGTAGTTGCCTTTGTCACCCGTGCCGGAACCGCCGGTACAGGTGATGCGCGACGGGTTGGCTTCATCTTCCATCACTTCCGGGCTACAGGATTCCACCGCCGCCACGGCGGCGACGTCAAACTGCACGCCGCCGATGTCAAAGTTCTTCACCCCGGCCCCCTGGCCGTCGTGGTTCATCCAGAAGTAATCGTTGATGCCCTGCTGCGGACGCTGGTGGAAGTCGCGCCCTGCCCAGAAATAGGCGTTCGGGTTAGACGCCATAATGTTGGTCACCCCCGCGTAGGCTTTTTTCAGGTTAACTTCGTCGCCCCAGTGGTCGATCATCACGTTGATGTCCCAGATAGCGCCGTTTTCACCCTTGAAGGCCTTGGAGAGCTGGAATTCCCCGCCGTTGCCTTCGTTGCCCAGACGACCAATCGCGGACGCGCCGTTGTATGAACCGTCCACCGCCACGTATTTCTGATCGGCAGCCTGGAAGTGCGCGCCGTAGCGGGCATAGCCGGTAAATTTCACCCCGAACGGGATCGCCATATCGGGAGATTGCGCCGCGCTTTGCGGCTCGGTCACCACGTCCGCTTTCTTCGCGACCGCCGCATCCATTTTAGCCTGACGTTCGGCCAGGGCTTTATCCACCGCTTTCGCCACAATGGCGTCGATTTGCTCCTGGGTGAATTCCTGTGCGAGCACGGAAATTGGGCAAAGCGCGGCGATAACCGCCATGGTTAATGGAAGTTTTTTAATCGTATTCATGGTTATCTCAATATAGTTTAATTTTATGCAGACAATAACCATCCCGCTCCGATCTGACAGAGTATGTCGCTATCATCAGAACAAGTGGATCTCTATTTAGGGTACAGAGGTATTACAGTAATTATTTCGCCATAGACTATCTCTGATATAAATGAATAATTTCTTCGGATAATTCACGCGCTAATAAGGAATTCATTAAATGATCCTGCGCGTGCACCATAATTAAGGTCATCGGCTGGCGGCCTTCGCCCGCATCCTGCTCGATCAGTTTGGTCTGCATCTTGTGCGCCTGGCGCGCGTAGCCGTCGGCTTCGCGCAGCAGGCTTTTGGCTTCGTCGATGTTGCCCTGACGTGCCGCGTGCAGGGCTTCAAAGCACAGGCTGCGGGACTGTCCGGCATTGACGATAATTTCCATTACGGCTTCTTCTAATGCGATCATCATCATTACTCTTTTTCAAAACTATTATTTAACGCGGTGGCGGCAAACCACTCTCCGCTTTTCTTAATGGTGCGTTTCTGCGTCTCTAAATCGAGCTGGATAAAACCGTAGCGGTTTTTATACGCGTTGCACCACGACCAGTTATCAATAAACGTCCACATATGATAGCCAAGACAATTGCACCCTTCGCTAATACCCTTATGCAGCCAGGCTAAATGTTCGGAAATAAACTCGATGCGGTATTGATCGTTTATCTGGCCATTTTCAATAAAGCGCTGCTCGTTTTCGACGCCCATGCCGTTTTCAGAAATAAAGCAGCGTGGGTTGCCGTAATTGTCGCGCAGGTTAACCAGAATATCGTAAATACCCGGCTCGTAGATTTCCCAGCCGCGGTACGGGTTCATCTTGCGGCCCGGCATCTCGTAGTTATCAAAGAACCACTCCGGCATAAACGGCGCCTGCGGGTTCACCGCGCTGTCGCGACACTTCACGCGACGCGGCTGATAGTAGTTCACGCCGAGCAGGTCGATTTTCCCTTCCGCAATCAGGAAACCGTCTTCCGGTTTGCAGGCGGGTAATTGATCGCAGGATTTCAGCAGCGCTACGAGGTCTGCCGGGTATTCGCCGCGCAGGACCGGGTCAAGGAAGCTGCGGTTAAACATCAGGTCCGCGATGTGCGCCGCCTTCACGTCCGCCGGGTTTTGCGAGCGCGGATACGACGGCGTCAGGTTCAGCACGATGCCGATCTCCCCCGCGTAGTGCCCGGCGCGGTAGGCCTGAACCGCCTTCGCGTGAGCCAGCACCGTGTGATACGCCACGGTGGCCGCCCGGCGGAAATCCACCACGTTCGGATAGTGGAAGTCGTACAGATAACCGCCTTCCACCGGCACGATCGGCTCGTTGAAGGTAAACCAGTGCAGGACGCGATCGCCGAACAGCTCAAAGCAAATTTGCGCATAGCGGGCGTAGGCGTCCACCACGTCGCGGTTTTCCCAGCCGCCGATCTCCTGCATCGCCATCGGCATGTCGAAATGGAACAGGGTCATAAACGGCGTGATGCCCTGTTCAATCAGCTCATCAATGACCTGATTGTAAAAATCGACCGCTTCCGGGTTCACTTCACCGATACCGTCGGGGATCAGGCGCGCCCAGCTAATCGAGGTGCGAAAACTATTGTGGTTCAGCTGTTTCAACAGCTGAATGTCCGTTTTCCAGTGCTGATAAAACGTGGAGGTCTGCTGCGGCCCCACGCCGTTGTGAAAACGGTTCGGCTCGCGGGCAAACCAGTAATCCCACGTGGTTTCACCCTCTCTTGCCCCTTCGGTCTGGAGAGCGGAGCTTGCGCTGCCCCACCAGAAGTTATCGGGAAATGCGTATTTCATGACTCTTCCTCTTTGACTTAATTGCTGGCGGTCTCGGCGGCGCCGACGGTTGCCTGGGCCTTCTGCTCTTCGTTTTTGATGAGCGTACGCTCATAGGCGCGCAGGAACGGCAGGTACATCAGCGCGGACATCACCATACAGACCAGGCACATCACCACCGGGCTCAGCGCCCAGTTCGCTGCCCACGAAGCGCCAATCGGTGCAGGGGTGGTCCACGGGGTTAACGAGACGACCTGCGCCAGCCAGCCGAGCTTGGTTGCCGCGTACGCCAGGCAGGCGTTGACCAGCGGAACGCACACGAACGGGATAAACAGCATCGGGTTCATGATGATCGGCGCGCCGAACAGGATCGGTTCGTTGATGTTAAAGAAGCTCGGCACCACGCCCATTTTGCCGATGGTACGCAGGTGGGTAACGCGGCTGCGCAGCAGCAGGAACGCCAGCGGCAGCGTGGAGCCTACGCCGCCAATCAGCAGGTAGTGATCCCAGAAGCCCTGCAGGTAAACGTGCGGAAGCGCCGCGCCTGCGGCGAGTGCCGCCTGGTTTGCGGAGAGGTTAGCCATCCAGAACGGGTTCATGATGCCGGTGACAATCAGCGAGCCGTGAATACCGGCGAACCAGAAGATCTGGCACAGCAGCACGGAGAGCAGAATGGCGGGCAGGGAGTCAGACGCGGACACCAGCGGCTCCAGCAGGTGCATGATCGCCTGCGGGATAATCATTCCGGTCTGCGCTTCGATGAACAGGTTCAGCGGGTGCAGCGTGCCGATCACCACCATCACCGGGATCAGGATCTCAAATGAGCGCGCCACGCCGGTGGGCACTTCCTTCGGCAGGCGAATGGTCACGTTTTTCTGCTTCAGCCACGCGTAGACGCGGGTGGCGTAAATGGCGGTGATCAGGGCGGTGAAGATGCCCTGGCCGGAGAGATACTGGGTCGAGATCTTGCCGTCGGCATACGGCGCGGCGACCAGCAGGAAGGCCATAAAGGCCAGCAGGCCGGACATCACCGGGTCGAGGTTGAACTGACGCCCCAGGCTTGCCCCAATCCCCACCGAAATGAAGAAGGTCATCACGCCCATGCTGAGGTTAAACGGCAGCATCAGCTGCTCGCGATAGGTCTGGGAGAAATCCAGCCAGCCGCGGGCAAAGCTGTTGGTGGTATCCGCCGAGAACGGCGGGAAGATGAACACCAGCATAAACGAGCCGATGATCATAAACGGCAGCGCGGCGGTAAAGCCGTCGCGGATGGCAATCACATACTTTTGCTGACCCAGCTTCGCGGCCAGCGGGGTAATTGACTGCTCAATCACCGCGACCATGGATTGATATAACGAACTCATGTGAACACCTTTTAGTGTGCCGCTTCGATGAGCGACAGAGCATAGTCCAGTACTTTATCGCCACGCTGCATGCCGTAGTCCATCATATCGATGGGCTGCACCGGAATACCTTTCGTAGCCGCCTTGTCTGAGAGTGTCTGTAACATGTATTTCACTTGCGGTCCGAGAAGGACAACCTGGTATTGCGGAAACTGCGTATCAAATTCGGAAACACCGTACGCATCAATCTTCACCGGCAAACCACGTTCTTTCGCGACATCGACCATTTTGCTGACCAACAGGCTGGTGGACATCCCGGCAGAGCAGCACAGCATAATCTTGAACATCGACAACCATCCTCTAAATGTAAAAAGTTATTGCGAGGATGATTGGACATTATACGGAAACCGGTTTCCATTCATAAAAGGCAGAAGTGTGACAACCATCAATATCCATTACTTATGTGGCTAATTAACCGGATGTAGGTCACATAATTTGGCTGTTTTGACATCATTTTGAGTGGAAACGGAAAATCGGTTTCCATGGAAAACGGAAACGGATATACTCCGTTCTGGCTATAATGTGAGCCGAAGCGGTCATGGAATTTGCAGGCGCGAGGTAAGCCTGCCAGGGGAAAGAGATGTCGACAATCAATGATGTATCACGTCTTGCCGGGGTGTCTAAAGCCACGGTATCGCGAGTGTTGAGTGGGTCGCGTGGCGTTAAGGAAGCCAGCCGTCAGGCCGTTCTGAAGGCCGTGGATGAGCTGAACTATCGTCCCAACGTGATTGCCCAGTCGCTGCTGAGCCAGTCGACGGGCTGCATTGGAGTCATTTGCGCGCAGGAAAATATTAACCAGACCACCGGTTATCTCTACGCGCTGGAAAAACAGCTCAGCCAGCATCAAAAACACCTCCTGCTGCGCTTCGCGCACAGCAAAGCGGAAGTGATGAACGCCCTTGAAGAACTCTCCTGCGGGCTCTGTGATGATATCCTGGTGATTGGTGCCCGTTTCCCGCTGGACGTGGATATGGACAACGTCATTCTGGTGGACTGCATGGAGTCTGATAATTCCAACAGCATCCAGTTCGATCACGCCTTTGCCGCCGAAACCGCCTGTAACTACCTCACCAGCCAGGGGCGTCGCCAGATTGCGCTGATCCACCCCCAAGGCAGCGGTTTTGCCGACCAGGTGCTGCTTGGCTACAAGCACGCGCTGGAGAAAAATTTCCTGCCCTTTAATCGCAACCTGGTCTTTATGGACGCGACTTCTTCGTCCGTTGCGCTGCAGGAGCTGCTTAATAACGCCAGCACGCTGAACTTCAACGCGCTGCTGGTGGCGGACGAGCAGGAAGCTCAGCGGGTGATCCCGCAGCTGCAGGCGTTTAATAAATCGGTGCCGGACGACATCATGGTCTTCAGCCTGGCCGGATCGCTGCACCTGCCGGGTATTCCGGTGATCCCGGCGATTGAATATTCCATGGACGCGATGGCGGCGCGCATAGTGAGCTGGCTGACGGAGAAAACGCAGATGCTCGGATCCTATGTTCTGCGCGGGGATTTGATTATTCCGGACATGCGGAAGCGTTAAAAAAATTTTCCAGGCCGGGTAAGCGCAGCGCCACCCGGCGTGAACTCAATAATCTTCCATACAATCCACCTGACCAATCGCCCCCCAGTAGGCATCCAGGTTGTCGCGCTTAACGGCGGTGATGGCATTTTTGATCAGCAGCTGATTGGCCTCGGACGACAAAATCATCTCCTGCCAGGCTTTATCGCTCTGCTTTTTCTGTGGCGTACAGGTTTTCTTAATATCTTTAAGGACCTGCTGCTTTATTTGCGCCTCTTTCGCGGGGTCATCCTTTTCCTGAGCATGGACAAACGCGGCGAAGAGCAGACAAACCAGCAGGCAGACCAGGTGCGCAGCTTTCATCAACAACCCCCTTTAGAAGTCACATGCTTCCCATGAAATATATCGTTACATTCAGTGTAGCGACGCCAGCCGAAAGTATGAATTTTCTCTTCACCGCCTGTCATGAACTTCCCGGCAAGCGCTACTGAATACCGCCCCCCAGCGACTGCCACAGGGTGATGCGGTTTTCCAGGTCGGTTTGCTGCAGCGCAATCAGCGATTCCTGCGCCGACCAAAGCGACCGCTGCGCGGTCAGTACCGTCAGATAATCTCCCGCGCCCGCCTTATAGCTGCGCGTCGCCACGTCCAGCGTTTTTTGCTCCGCCGCGACGTATTCGCGCTGGGCGTCGAGCTGCTCGCTGAGGGTTTCTCGTCGCGCCAGCGCGTCGGCCACGTCCTTAAACGCGCTCTGGATGGCTTTCTCGTAGGTGGCGATCAGCCCCTTCTTCTCCGCTTCCGCGTAGCGCAGCTGTGCCAGGTTGTTCCCGCCGCTAAAGAGCGGCAGGGTGATGGACGGCGCAAACGACCAGACCTTCATCCCGTGGCTGAACAGGGAGGAGAGCGAATCGCTGCCGACGCCTGCGCTGGCGGTGAGTGAAATGGTCGGAAAGAAGTTGGCGCGCGCCGCACCGATATTGGCGTTGGCGCTCAGCAGATTATGCTCGGCCTCCTGAATGTCCGGACGACGCAGCAGCGCGCTGGAGCTGACGCCCGCCGGGATCAGCGTGATGGCGTTATCGCTCAGGCTCTCCAGCGTGCCGGGCAGCAGGTTGTCCGGCACCGTATCGCCCGCCAGCAGATTAAGGGCATTTTTGTCCTGCATCACCTGCGTCCGGTAGCTCGCCACGCTGGCGCGCGCCTGCTGATACACCGCCATCGCTTCGCTGACGTCCGTCGCCGCCGCCACGCCAACGTCCTGCTGGCGCTTCACAATCTTCAGCGAGTTTGCCGCGCTCTCCATCGTGGATTTCGCCAGCGCCAGGTTGCTGTTATCCGCCGCCAGCGTCACCCAGGCCGTGGTCAGCTCGCTGACCATCGTCAGGCGCGTGTTCTGCGCGGTGAACTCGCTGGCAAGCCAGGTTTCACGCGCGGCGCGGGAGAGGCTCTGGTTGCGGCCAAACAGATCCAGCTCGAAGCTGGAGACCGCGCCGTTGGCTTCGTCGCTTGTCGCGACGCCGCTTGCCAGCGTGCTGCTGCGGGTGTGGCTCAGCTCGGCGTCCACCGTCGGGAACAGGGACGAGCGCGTTTCACCGTACTGGGCGCGGGCGGCGTCGATATCCGCAATCGCTTTTTGCACGTCGCGGTTGCCGTTAAGCGCCATCGTCACCACGCTTTTCAGCCGCGCGTCGTTCATCACCTGCTGCCACTGGCTCACCACGGCGGTGGCTTCGCCGTGCGCGCCGGGTAAGGTTGCCGGGACGGGGGCGTCCGGGCGTTGATACGTTGGGTCTAACGACACACAGCCTGCGCTCAGCAGGGCTAATGCTAAAACAGATACACGAAACATTATGACCTCCGGTTCGCGTGTTTACCGGAGAACAGACGTTTCACCAGTACAAAGAATAAGGGAACGAAGAAGATCGCCAGCAGCGTCGCGGCCAGCGTTCCGCCGATAATGCCGGTACCAATCGCCACGCGGCTGTTTGCGCCTGCCCCGGTTGCCACGGCCAGCGGCGTAACCCCTGCGATAAACGCCAGCGAGGTCATGATGATCGGGCGCAGACGCGTCTGGGCGGCACGCAGTGCGGCCCGCGTCAGAGAGTACCCTTCAGCGACTTTGGCTTCGGCAAACTCGACAATCAGGATCGCGTTCTTCGACGACAGGCCGATGGTGGTGAGCAGCGCCACCTGGAAATAGACGTCGTTGTTCAGGCCGCGCAGGGAGGCGGCGACGGCCGCGCCCAGCACGCCAAGCGGGATCACCAGAATGACTGAAATCGGCACCGACCAGCTCTCATACAGCGCCGCCAGGCACAGGAACACCACCAGAATAGAGAGGGCATACAGGCTCATCGCCTGACCGCTCGCCAGTTTTTCCTGCAACGACAAACCGCTCCACGCCCAGGTGCTGCCGGACGGCAGGCTGTTTGCCAGCTGCTCCATTTTGCCCATCGCCGTGCCGGAGCTGGCGCCGCTGGCGTTTTCGCCCTGAATCTCATACGCCGCCGAGCCGTTGTAGCGCACCAGGCTTTCCGGGCCATACTCCCAGCGGGTGGTGGCGAAGGCGGAGAACGGCGTCATGGTGCTGTCGCTGCCGCGCACAAACCATTTGTTGAGATCCGACGGTACGGCGCGGGTGTCGCTGTCGCCCTGGATGTAGACCTTTTTCACGCGGCCGCGGTCGATAAAATCGTTCACGTAGGTCCCGCCCCAGGCGCTGGAGAGGGTGTTGGTAACGTCGCTCAGGGACAGCCCCAGCGACACGGCCTTGTTGTTGTCGATATCGACCTGAAGCTGCGGCATCTGCGGTAGATCGTTGGCGCGCACGGCGTGCAGCGAGCTGTCCTGGTTGGCTTCGCCAATCAGCTGGTTACGCAGCTTCAGCAGCGCGTCGCGGTCGGTGCCGCCGCTGGCCATCAGCTCAAAGGTAAAGCCGTTGCTCTGGCCCAGGCCGTCCACCGCGGGCGGCGTCATGGCAAAGATGGTCGCATCGCGGATGGTGCTCAGCTCCTGCGTGGCGCGCAGGGCGATGGCCTGCGCGGTATTCTCATCACCTTTACGTTCGGACCAGTTTTTCAGGGAGACAAACGCCATCCCGGCGTTCTGGCCGCTTCCGCTGAAGCTGAAGCCTTCAATGGTGAAGATCACGTTGGTATTGGCTTTTTCTTTCGTGAGGAACCACTCGCGCACCTGGCGGCTGACTTCGGCGGTACGTACCGTCGTCGCGCCGGCGGGCAGGGTGTACTGCACCATGATTTCGCCCTGATCTTCCGTTGGCAGGAAGCTGCCCGGCAGCTTAAGCATGGCGAAGCCCATCGCGCCGCAGAGCAGGGCATAGATGACCAGCATACCGCCGGAACGGCGCAGGGCGCGCAGGACCTTGTTTTGATAGCCGCGCTCGGTCCTGCTGTAGAAGCGGTTAAACGCGCCGAAGAAGCCCTTTTTGTGCGGCGCCGTGTGGCTCAGAATCGAGCCGCAGAGCGCGGGCGTCAGGGTCAACGCCACCACCACGGAGAGGAACATCGCCGAAATGATGGTGACCGAGAACTGACGGTAAATCACCCCGGTGGAGCCGCCGAAGAAAGCCATCGGCAGGAATACCGCAGAGAGCACCAGCGCAATGGCGACCAGCGCGCCGGAGATTTCGCCCATCGATTTCTCAGTAGCTTCCCGGGCGGGCAGGCCTTCGTCGCGCATAATACGCTCGACGTTTTCCACCACCACGATGGCGTCATCCACCAAAAGCCCTATCGCCAGCACCATCGCAAACAGCGTCAGGGTATTGATGGAGTAGCCGAACAGCGCCAGCACGCCGAAGGTGCCCAGCAGAACGACAGGCACCGCCAGCGCCGGGATCAGCGTCGCGCGGATGTTTTGCAGGAACAGGTACATCACCACCACCACGAGGATAATGGCTTCGAACAGGGTCTGAATTACGTCCTCAACGGAGATCTTGATGAACTCGGTGCTGTCTTTCGGGTAGGCCACGTCGTAGCCTTCCGGCATCGACTTTTTGAACTCGGCGATCTTGTCTTTTACCGCCGTCGCAGTGTTGAGCGCGTTCGCACCCGGTGAGAGCATGACCGCCATACCCGCAGCCGGGTGGCCGTTGAGCTTCGCGGTGGCGGTATAATCTTCGCTGCCCATCTCCACGCGGGCAACGTCGCTGATGCGCACCACCGCGCCGCTGGACTGGCTCTTCACGATGATGTTTTTAAACTGTTCGACCGTCTGCAGGCGCGACTGGGCGCGGACGGTGGCGGTCAGCTGCTGGGCGTTCGACGAGGGCAACGCGCCGATTTTACCGGCGGAAACCTGCACGTTCTGGGCTTCAATTGCGCTCTGCACGTCGGACGGCATCAGCGAGTAGGACGCCAGCTTCGCCGGGTCGAGCCAGATGCGCATGGCGTATTCCGCCCCGAACACCTGCAGGCTCCCGACGCCCTCCACGCGCGCCAGCGGGTCCTGCATATTGCTCACCAGCCAGTCGGCGATATCCGAGCTGCTGGCGGCGTCGGTTTTGTCGTACACGCCCATGATCAGCAGGAAGTTGCTCTGCGATTTCTCGACGGTAATGCCGGACTGCTGCACCTCGGTCGGCAGGCGAGATTCCGCCTGCTGAACCTTGTTCTGCACCTGCACCTGGGCGGTGTCCGGGTCGGTTCCCTGCTCGAAGGTGACGGTAATGCTCACCGACCCGTCCGAGCTGCTGGTGGAGGTGAAGTAGAGCAGGTTATCCAGCCCGGTGAGCTGCTGCTCGATCACCTGCGTCACGCTGTTTTCCAGCGTCTGCGCGGAGGCACCGGTGTAGGTGGCGGAGATTTTGATCGACGGCGGGGCGACGTCCGGGTACTGCGCCACCGGCAGCGTGCGGATCGCCAGCATCCCGGCGAGCATGATGAGAATGGCGATAACCCAGGCAAAGACCGGGCGACGCACGAAGAAGCGGGAAAACATCAGGCTTTTCCTCCCGCAGCTTTCATCTCTTCGGCTTTCACTTGCTGACCGGCGGTCACTTTGTCGGTGCCTTCCACAATCAGCTTATCGCCCGCCTTGAGGCCACTCAGCACCAGCCATTTGTCGCCGTAGGTGACGCCCGTCTCCAGCTGACGCTGCTCAACCTTGCTGCTGGCATTCACCACCAGCGCGGTGGCGGTGCCTTTGGCGTCGCGGGTGATGCCCTGCTGCGGTGCCAGGATCGCGTCGTTTATGATGCCTTCATCCACCCTGGCGCGAACAAACATGCCCGGCAGGAGCTGATGCTGCGGGTTCGGGAAGACGGCGCGCAGCGTGACCGAGCCGGTTGATTCATCCACCGCCACTTCGGTTAACGCCAGACGGCCTTTCTCGCCGTAGGTGCTGCCGTCTTCGAGGATTAGCGACACGCTTAGCGTATCGCTATTGGTGGCGAGGGTTTGCCTGCGTAAACGCAGCAGATCGGCGCTGGAACGCGTGAGATCGACGTACATGCTGTCCAGTCCGCGAACGGTGGCGAGCGCGGTATCCTGCTGGGCGGTTACCAGCGCGCCGGGCGTGACGGAGGAGATGCCGATGCGTCCGGCAATCGGCGCGGTCACGGTGGTCCAGTTAAGGTTAATGCGCGCGCTCTCCTGCGCGGCCTTCTTTGACTCGACGCTGGCCTTGTCCTGCGCGCAGGTGGACTTCGCGTCCTCTGCGTCCTGGCGCGACACGCCGTCGTCTTTCACCAGCTGCGCATAGCGCTGGGCCTTCTGGCAGTCGGCTGCTACCAGCGCCTGCGCCTGCTTCAGCGCCGCGGCGGCTTCATCAAACGCCGCGCGGTAGCTGGAAGGGTCAATTTGATACAGCGCCTGCCCGGCCTTGACCGTATCGCCTTCGGTGAACAGGCGCTTCTGGATAATGCCGCCCACCTGCGGGCGCACTTCGGCGCTCATGGCTGCGGCGGTGCGGCCGGTCAGTTCGCTGACGACGGAAACAGGCTGGCTCATGAGAGTGACAATCCCCACTTCCGGAATAGGACGCTGGGGAGCAGATGTTTGCGCATTATCGCACCCGGTCAGGAGAAATAATGCCGCGATGGAGGTTGTTATGTTTTTCATAATCTTTTTCCAGGGTGAACGACGCCTGCCCCGTTAATGGCTTAACAGGGAGGAGGGCTATTTAAAGGCACAGCGATACCGCATCTCTGGCAGAGCCAGAAATGTAAAAAGGGGAATTACTTATTCCCGCTAATTATTCATATGCGATTACTTCGCAGAGAAAAGCATATTTAAAATATCCTGATAAAGGGGTTCTAATTGTTCTGACGGGACTTTTAACGGCGTGAGTCGTCGATAAATCGTCCCCTCAATCATCACGGCGGTAATCTCCACGCAGCAGCGAATATGCTCGTCGCTCAGGTGGGGAAACTGCTTTTTCAGGTGCTCGCAGGCGTTGGCGAACATGCGCGATTCGGCTTCGATCAGCATCGTCGCCACCTGCGGATTACGCGTGGCCTCCGCGGACATTTCCAGCATCAGCGCATCGTCATCTTCGTTGAGGGTCTGTCGCCAGGCGAGTGCCTGCGGCATCCCTTCTACCAGGGTTTTACCCTGCATCTCCTCGATGCGCGAGTCGATGATGCGGCGGATCATCTCTTCGATAATCGCGTCTTTGTTGCTGAAATAACGGTAAATTTGACCGACGCTGAGCTTCGCCTCGCTGGCTATCTGCGACATGCTGGCGGCGTGAAATCCGCTGGCGCGAAAGCAGCGGCGAGCGGCGGTGATGATCTCGTCCTGGCGTTGTTTTTGTCGTTCTTCCAGTTTCGTACTCATCGTCGGCTACCGTGTAAAAGTGAGAATGATCGTTCTCAGTATACGTTTTGGGTGCGTATTGGAAAGGCCTTTTTTATTTAGATATTGAGGGAATGTTTCCGTATTTAAAAAATGGAGGGAATGAGGAGTTTTTGTGGAGGTTAAGCTGTGAGATATTCAGATTGCATAGAAAATAAGGAGAGAAAAATGCACCTGAGCATAACAAATAATGTAACGCCCGCTGAAAAAGAAGAGTTATTAACGGGGTTAAGAGCCTATAACGGGCAATTTTTGGATATGGCGACCTTTAGCGGCGACATTGGCGTTTACGTACGAGACGATAAAGGCGTCATGCTCGGCGGGCTAATTGGGGGGCGTAAAGGCGACTGGCTGAATATCGACTATCTCTGGGTCAGCGAGACCGTGCGCGGATCCGGCGTTGGCAGCAAGCTCATCAAAACGGCCGAAGAGGAAGCCAGGCGCAAAGGCTGCAAGCACGCGCTGGTTGATACCGCCAGCTTCCAGGCGCGCCCGTTCTATGAAAAACAGGGGTACCAGCTGCAAATGTCTTTGCAGGATTATCCTTATCCGGGCATGCAACGGCATTATCTCACGAAAGCCCTTTAAGCTCTGAATCCGTAGGCCGGGTAAGCGCAGCGCCACCCGGCAATACCCGCATATAACTTATCCTTCTTATTGATTCTTTTTCGGTTTTTATTTCACCGCCTCGTTGTCGATATAGTCACTACAACATTTAGCAAAAGGAACTGTCTTGTGAAACGTCGATTGGGTGCTCTGGTACTTGCTGGCCTGCTGCTGGCAGGGTGCGATCAAAGTGGCAGCGATGCCAAACACATTAAAGTGGGCGTCATCAACGGCGCTGAACAGGACGTGGCGGAAGTCGCCAAAAAGGTGGCAAAAGAGAAATATGGCCTGGACGTGGAGCTGGTGGGCTTCAGCGGCTCGCTGTTGCCCAACGATGCCACCAACCAGGGGGAACTGGATGCTAACGTCTTCCAGCATCGCCCGTTCCTCGCTGAGGATAACAAGGCGCATAACTACAAGCTGGTGGCCGTGGCGAACACCTTTGTTTTTCCGATGGCCGGCTATTCCCGCAAAATCAAATCCGTCTCTGACCTGAAGGACGGGGCAACCATTGCGATTCCAAACGATCCGACCAACCTTGGCCGCGCTCTGCTGCTGCTGCAAAAGGAGAAGCTCATTACCCTGAAGCCGGACACCGGGCTGCTGCCGACGGCGCTGGATATTACCGCCAACCCTAAACAGCTGAAAATTATGGAGCTGGAAGGGGCACAGCTGCCGCGCGTGCTGGACGACCCGAAAGTGGATGTCGCCATCATCAGCACTACCTATATTCAGCAAACAGGGCTGTCGCCGGTGCATGACAGCGTCTTTATTGAAGATAAAAACTCGCCGTACGTGAACATTGTGGTGACGCGCGAAGACAACAAAGACGCGGAGAACGTGAAGGAATTTATCCAGTCGTATCAATCGCCTGAGGTAGCGAAAGCGGCGGAGACGATCTTTAACGGCGGGGCGGTGCCGGGCTGGTAAAGAAACCGGCAGAAAACGCGGTGTCTTTAATTGGCCCGATTCCATCGGTAATCGCCCTTTAACCCACAGCGTCAATTGTGACGGCTGGCTATCCTCCTTATCACACCAACCGGAGGATAGCCCATGAACATTACCCATATTCGCAACGCCACCCAGCTGATTACCTTCGCCGGAAAACGTCTTTTAATCGACCCGATGCTGGCTCCGAAGGGCGCTTATCCGGGCTTTCCCGGCACGGCGCATGCCGAACGCCGTAACCCGACGGTCGAACTCCCCGTTGACGTCAACACGCTGTTGGACGCCGACGCGGTGATCGTCACCCATACCCATGACGATCACTGGGATCGCACCGCGGCGGAGCTGATCGCCAAAGACAAACCGATCTACGTGCAAAACGACCGTGACGCCGCGCTGCTGCGAAGCCAGGGATTCAGCAACCTGACGGTCCTGACCGACGCGACCTGCTTCGGCGATATTCAGATTACGAAAACCCACGGCGGGCAGCACGGTACCGATCGCGCTTACGCCGTGCCGGAGCTGGCGGAGCGTCTGGGCGAGGCCTGCGGCGTGGTGCTGCGTCATCCCGATGAGAAGACGCTTTATCTTGCCGGGGATACCGTCTGGCGTGACGAAGTGGCGGTCGACCTGCAAAAGCACCAGCCGGACGTGGTGGTGCTGAACGCCGGCTATGCCCACGTTATTGGTTTTGGGCCCATTATTATGGGGCAGGAGGATGTGCTCAACGTTCATTTCCTGCTGCCGCAGGCCAACATTGTGGCGATCCATATGGAGGCGATTAACCACTGCCTGTTGACCCGCAGCGCGCTGCGTGAGTACGTTGAAGCCAATCAGGTGAGTGACGCAGTGAGCATTCCCCAGGATGGCGAAACCGTTATATTCTGAGTGCGTTAAAGGGAAAGGAGAGACAGATGTCGCTAATCAACGTCGCGATTGTCGCGGTAGACGGGTTCAGCCCGTTCCACTACTCCGTTCCCTGCATTCTGTTTGGCGATTCGGTCTCCGGCGAAAAGCGCTTTAACGTGACGATCTGCGCCGAAACGGCGGGTTTTCTCACCTCAAAAGACGGATTTGCCCTCAACGCCACGCAGGATTACACCGCCATTGGCCAGGTAGATATTGTCGTCGTTCCCTACTGGCAGAACGTCCTTGAACGCCCGCCACAGACGCTGCTCGACAGCCTGGTACGGGCAAGAGATAACGGCGCGGAAATCGTCGGGCTGTGTCTGGGGTCGTTTGTGCTGGCCTGGGCGGGGCTCCTCGACGGCAAACGTGCGGCCACCCACTGGGAGTTCGAGCATCAGTTCCAGTCGCTCTTCCCGAACGTTCAGCTGGATATTAATGCCCTTTACGTGGATGACGGCAATATCATCACCTCTGCTGGAACGGCGGCTGCGCTGGACTGCTGCCTGTATATTATTCGCCAGCGCTTTGGCAGCGTGGTCGCCAACCAGATTGCCCGTCGGATGATTGTTCCGCCCCACCGTGAGGGCGGGCAGGCGCAATTCATTGCCCAGCCGGTGCCGAAAGATACCCGTGACGGGCGGATTAACTGCCTGATCGACTATCTTCAGCAGCACATCACCGAACCGCATAGCCTGGACTCGCTGGCGGAGGTGGTCTCAATGAGCCGCCGCACGCTGACCCGTCACTTTGTTAAAGCCACGGGGATGAGCGTCGCCGACTGGCTTACCGCCGAACGCCTGCGGCGCAGTCAGATCCTGCTTGAAGCCGGAAATATGCCGATTGAGCGCGTGGCCGAGCTGGTAGGATTTAATTCCGCCGTCACCTGGCGACAGCAGTTTAAGGCGCGTTTTGGGGTCAGTCCGGCGGAGTGGCGAAAGACGTTTCGCATTTAGCCGTCTTCAGAAAATGATAATTCTGTTGCGTTGGAGTGAAAAACCGTGGGCGGCATCTATTTGTTGATGGTTACGAACGTCCCTGACGAGCGCGTCTTAAATCCCGTAATCTTTTGTTTTTTTTCTTTAGCCGCCAGTGTCTTTTTAGCGTGATCCTGATTTTTGCTGTTTAATGCTGATGCATCAGAATGGTTACAAGACGCCTCTCTTCCGGTTAAGATATTCCACGTTACTTTCCAGAGAAAAGGTAGTGGCATGAACAATATTGAAACGCAGTTACTAGAATCAGGTTTCACCGTAAAAGAATTAGCGTATCTGAACCGGAACATTAGCCGTTATGGTTCATCCTTGCTCGAGGTAGTACTTGAGTTAGGTAAGCGATTTATCATGGTTCTGTTTCTTACTGCGGTTGTGGCTTTGATTTTTCTGGCGCTTCTTTTTTTCGCTGAGCATTACAATATTGTTTCCGGGGGTATTTCTCTTTTCATCGTGTTGGTGATTGTCTGGTTTTTTCAACCCCCGGTCATTACCTACAAAGCCTGGCGCTACAGAAAGAAATACATTAGTTCTGGCCAGACGCATTAGAAATTAAATCAAACGAGACTTTTGCAGACACACCCCAGCCGACAATTTTCATAGTGAGCGCTGCGCGATTCATTCCGTCGACCTTGCGGTAGAAATCCAGCGGGAGATAGCGAAACAGACGCCATGATTCGGGTTTTCGGATGGCGCCAAATACCGTATAGACGCTTGCGGCCAGGCTTACGCTGTTAAATACTCCCAGTGCTGATTCACGTTTAAATCCCATAAACTGAGCGATATCCATGACGCCATCTGCCAGCATTCCTTCGGAATTTGGTTGATGTTGAAGCGTTCTGTTAATTTCTTTTGAAATGGCATTTGCACCATCCATAACCAGAATCGCTCCTGCAAGCGCACCTACTGGGTTCATTGTCATCATTGCACCTACACCTGCAACAATCTGTAATCCTGAAAGCACCACCTTAATCGACGAGATAACGTAACCGATGACTTTGTTATTTTCTTTAACCAGTTCAATCTGAGCAAAAAGCTGAGCTGTACGTGAGCGAAGCATTCTGCTTTGATCAAGAAGACTTTCGTTCTCTGTCCGGATGTTTTTCAGGCATTCCATGCACTCCTCATGACTTCTGGCCGCCCGGGTAGCGCTAAATTGTTGCATCACAAACTGCCGAATATCATCCATAAACTTAATCCGTGCGAGTCCGTCGCTGAGATGTTGCCCTCCGACAATATTCGCAGTATTGATAAGCTTCCGGGCTTCAAGATTTATCATTGTTTCAGCCCATGCTCGGGTGTTTTGACCAGGGAAAAGTGCAATATCCATTTAAATTTTCTCATCTGATAACCAATATTTACAGATTATCCTTCCAGCAGAAACTGGCAACAATAAATTGGGGCATGTATCGCGAGCCAGCAAGCGCCAAAGGCATATCCCGGCGAAAATCATTTTCGTCGTTGGTGGCTACCGAAAGAATGGTCATTAAAGGCAGGGGAAAGTGAGATGTAAAGAACTACCCCAGCCTCTCCACCCACGTCTCCCCCTCAACCATCGACAGCTGATACAGCGAAAACGACCTCTGCTTCTCAATCAACTTCGCCAGCTCCGGCGAGTGGCTGGTGAGCCAGATCTGCGAGTAGCGGCTGGCCTCGGCGATTAAGCTCGCCAGCGCGGGAAGCATCTGCGGGTGCAGGCTATTTTCCGGTTCGTTCAACGCGATAAACGCCGGTGGACGCGGGCTTAACAGCGCTACCGCCAGGCACAGAAAGCGCAGGGTGCCGTCGGAGAACTCTGCGGGTTCCAGCGGTCTGCTCAGCCCCTCGCGCTGCATCATCATGCGAAAACGCCCGCCGGTGTTGTCGCTGTAAAACACGCAGCCGGGAAAGGCCTGGTCAAGAATGCGCATCAGCAGCAGCTCGTCGCCAATCTCGACGATGGTCTGAAACGCGGCCGCCAGGTTGGCACCGTCGCTGGCCAGCACCGGGGAGCGGAAACCGACCTGCGGGGCGCGCATCGCCGATCCAGACGAGACGGAAAACTCATGATAAAAGCGCCAGTTACGCAGGGACTCGCGCATCTGCGACACTTCCGGGTAAAGATGCGGTTCGCCGAGCTGCCCGAACACCGATTCGTTCTCGTACAGCGTGCCGCTGTGGGTCACTTTCTCGTGATGCACGTTGTTCAGAAACACCGCCTGGTTCTTACGCTTCATCAGCTGTGACGAGGGGCGACGGTGCTGGCCGCTCAGCCAGATGGACTCCTCTTTGATCACCGGGTCGAGCTGAAACTGCGAGGGATAGGGCAGCTTCTCCACAAACCCGACCTGCAGCTCGTATTCGTAGGTCTCAGTTTCCACCGCCAGATTCATCCGCCGCAGCTGGTCGCTGCGGGTTTTGCCTGCCCAGAACACCTTCAGAATGCCGCCCTCGTTCGCCAGCGCCTGGGAAAACTGCCCCTGGGCGGCGCTGTGCATCAGATATATCGCCTTGTAGATATTGGATTTCCCGGTACCGTTCGGCCCGAAGACGATGTTGAGCTGCTCCAGCTCCAGCGACATGTCGCGGATGGATCGGTAGTTTTGAATGTGCAGGGTGTTGATCACTGGCAGGCCCCTTTTTTGCAGAATAAGCCTGTATATAATCACAGTCTTTGAGGTGAAATGCAAAAAAGAGACGACAGTGAGGATGTCGTCTAAACGGGGTACTGCTTTGGGCCTCTACGGGTCAATGGGGCCTTCGCATTTTTATGATCACTTGACTGCCAGACGCAGACCCAAATCATCAGGATAGGGATCAAAGTAGTTTTGCGTCATCAGATACCGGTCGGGGTATTCGGCCAGGTAGTGCTTCAGCAGCGTGATCGGGGCGAGAATAGGCAACTGTCCGTTGCGATAGTGCAGGATCACGTCGCGCAGCTCGCCGCGCTGGCGGGTGTTCAGCTGGTTACGGAAATACCCCTGGATATGCATCAGCACGTTGGTGTGATTCTTCCGCGAGGCGGGTTTTTTCAGGATAGTCATTAGTTTTTCCCGGTACGCCACGAAGAAGGCGTCCAGGTCTTCCCACTCGTGCAGCGAGGCAACGAACGGGCCGATTTCTCGGTAGCCTGCCTGATGGTGCGCCAGCAGCTGCAATTTATAGCGGCTGTGGAAATCCAGCAGCCCACGCCGCGTCAGACCTTTAGCGCGCAGCGTGTTTAGCTCGTGCAGGGCAAATACCCGCTCGATAAAGTTTTCCCGCAGCACCGGGTCGTGCAGCCGACCGTCTTCCTCGACGGGCAGCCACGGGTAGGTTTCAAGAAGGGCGGCGGTGAACAGCCCGACGCCCTCCTTGCGGCCCCGGTTGCCGTTTTCATCGTACAGCCGCACGCGTTCCAGGCCGCAGCTTGGGGATTTTGCACAGACGATAAATCCCGACAGATCGCCGATTTTTGGCAGATAATCCGCCGTAAAGTCGGCCATTTTCTGCGTGAGGTCATCATGAGGCGGCTTGCTGAAACGGAGCTGCGTTTCGCCGCTGTCCGTCAGCGTCAGGCGTATAGCCGGGCGAGGGGTCGGCAGGCCGATGGCCATTTCAGGGCAGACGGGCCTGAAATTCACCCACTGGGCCAGCTCATCCATTACGAAGCCCATACGCTTGTGTCCGCCGTCAAAGCGAACGGCGGATCCGGTCAAACATCCGCTAATACCGAGCACAGGTTTCGTTGTCATGGTGTAGTCCTCCCGTTCATATAAATAAAACTTACACAACATGACTAATTTGTCCAAGTATTAGCGGAACTATTTTTTTTATTCCTTTAAAATCAATGCGTCTTAACTGCCCTTGTAGGTCGAGTAACCGTACTGGCTCAACAGAAGCGGAATGTGCAGCTTCTCGTTGGTGCGGGTCACGGTAAACAGCACCGGGATCTCCGGGAAGAAGGAGTCCAGCTTTTTGCCGTGGAAGTACTCTGCGGTTTTGAAGGTCACTTTATACACGCCAGGCTGCATGTCCTGATCCTGCGGATAGAGCGATTTGATACGGCCGTCGTGGTCGGTTTTGCCGCTGGCAATCGGGGTCCATTTGTCCTGCTGCTGCTTCTCCAGCGTAACGGTCACGTCTGATGGCGGCATTCCGGTTTGCTGGTCGAGAATGTGGACGCTCAGCGTGCCGGCAGGGGCGCTAAAGGCAGCAGGGGCAAAGGCCATCGAGGCCAGGATCAGCAGAGGGGCAGTTTTTTTCATGGTGTTTTCCTGTGGAGTTATTCGTCACAGGAAAACGTTAGCATCTGCGGCGCGGGAAAATATTCAACTTTTCGTGAAGATTCCCGCAGGAGAAAATTATCAGAGGATAATCACTTCAAGCGATACCTGCTGCTGCCACTGCTCCACCTGTTTTTTCCGCCCGGCGGTGAGTTTGCCGCTGGTGACCAGAAGCCATTTGCGCTCCGGGAAAATTTCCGGTGCCAGCGCGTCAGGCGGAACCGGCAGGATGTCGATTCGGTGGCCCTGTCCGGTGCGCGTTAAGGCTTCTAGCCAGATCTCGCACGGGTCGTTCAGGTGCCAGCCGCTGAGCAAAATATTATCGCCCGGCGCTTTTTTATCGCCTTCGAGGCAAAACGAGGTGTAGGCGATGATGATGCCGTCGAGGATCGCGCGCAGGGTCATGGCGGCGGCGACGTTGGCCGAGACCTGGCTGCGCAGCGGGCGCAGCACGTTCGCGACCAGCTCCGGCCTTGGGTATTCGCGTCCGGCGTCGTAAATCATCTGGCGCAGGGACTCGACCTTGCCGTCCTGCAGACGTTGCAGCATGTTCTGCTGCAGGGTTTGCCAGTTGTTGGTCCGTCCCGGCGTCGGGCGCTCCAGCAGCGGTTTGACCTGGCCGATCGGGACGCCTTTTTTGACCCAGTCGAGAATTTTTAGCGCCTGCTGGACGTCCTCGTCGCTGTACTGGCGGTGGCCGCCTTCCGTGCGCTGTGGCTTAAGTAAACCATAGCGACGCTGCCACGCCCGCAGGGTGGTGGCGGTGATGCCGCTGAGTCTGGCGAATTCGCCGATGGAGTAAGCCATGTCCGTGTCCAGAGTGGAGGAATACTCTCAATATACTACGAATTTTCCCGAACGGGATGAAGCGCCGAAACGGTGCACTACACTTAACGTCCAACCGTGAAAATGAAAGGAATTCTCATGAAGCTATGGCCTGTTGTGACCGGTGTTGCGATTGCGCTGACGCTGGTCGCCTGTAAATCCCCCACGCCGCCGAAGGGCGTGCAGCCGATTTCCGGTTTTGACGCCAGCCGCTATCTTGGCAAATGGTACGAAGTCGCCCGTCTGGAAAACCGCTTTGAACGTGGGCTGGAGCAGGTAACCGCCACCTACGGCAAACGCAGCGACGGCGGCATCAGCGTGCTGAACCGGGGTTACGATCCGGTGAAAAACAAGTGGAACGAGAGCGAGGGGAAAGCGTATTTCACCGGCGAGCCGACCACCGCCGCGCTGAAGGTGTCTTTCTTCGGCCCGTTCTACGGCGGCTATAACGTGATCAGGCTGGACGATAAGTACCAGTACGCGCTGGTCAGCGGCCCAAACCGCGATTACCTGTGGATCCTGTCGCGCACGCCGACGATCCCAGATGCGGTGAAGCAGGATTACCTGAACACCGCGCGCAGTCTGGGGTTCCGGGTTGACCAGCTAGTGTGGGTGAAGCAGTGAAGATCGTGCTTTCTTCGTAGGGTATTACTGGCTCGCCTGGATAGACTTCCGTTAAAAGCCTAACGGAGGGAAGACGACATGAACTGGCAGCCTTTTCGCGGCGATGCACCGGAAAATATGACGATTTTCAGCGCGTCATTTCCCGACGTCAGCGACCAGTGGCCGATGAAAGACGACGCTGCCCGCGAGATCGCCTCCCTTGACCGCGCCCTGAAAGCCGAGCCAGCGCTCCGGCCTCCGAGGGTGGAATACGACGAAGGGGGGCAGGCCGTGCTTGTCCCGCAAAACCGCTATTCCGAACAGGCCTTCCGCAACCGCCCGGCGCTCACCGCGTGGCGCACCCGGCTGGTGCCCTCCGCGCTGGCGCTGTTTGTGGTGCAAAACCCGCTGGAGGACCGCCTGCCCGACGGCACGAAAATGGACAGCGACAGCCGCCAGTGGTTTATCCACGCTAACGATGCGGTTGGCGTGCGATCCCGCGCCAGGGTGCTGGCCGCGCTGGTGGATAAGTACATTCACAACGAAAGTGAAAATAACTGGGTTAGCCTCGCAAGCGGTGCCGCCATCCCGGTTCTGGAGGCGCTGCGCGAAGCAAAGCTCGACGGCCAGCGGGTGTATCTCACGCTGGTGGACAAAGACCCGGTGGCGCTCAGCTGGGCCGAAACCATGGCGGCGCAGGAAGGGATTGTCGTGGGCGAACAGCTGACGCTGCTCAGGCGCAACCTGCTCCATACGCTGGTGCGTAACGAGGACCTGCTGCTGGAGCTGGGCGAGCATCAGGCCGAACTGGTCGACGCGCTGGGGATCTTCGAATACTTCAACGATACCGATGCGGTGATTTTTCTCCAGCACGCGCTGCGGCTGGTTAAGCCCGGCGGGGCGGTGATTGTGTCGAACATGCTGACCAGCAGCCCGCAAATTGACTTTGTGCTGCGGGGTATCGGCTGGGAGGATATTCACCCGAGGTCGTTACAGCAGCTGCAGGATATTCACCTCGCGGCGGGCGTGCCGGTGGAAAACGTCACCGTGGTGGTGCCGACGGATGGGGTGTATGCGGTGATGGAGATTAAGGTTTAGTTCGATCTGTTCCCTCTCCCTTGAGGGAGAGGGCTAGGGTGAGGGGGGAAGAGCCCGCAAAGCGTGGCTTGAAATAGTTCGGTTTTCCAATCATGATCCCCCCATGAAAATTGAAGCCGCACTCCCCACACACTTCGAACGTCTGGTTGCGATCTGGGAATCCTCCGTCCGCGCCACCCATCACTTTTTACAGGAAAGCGATATTGCGGCGCTGCGCCCGTTATTGCTTAACGCCTATCTGCCTAATCTCACCGTCGTGATAGCTCGCGATGACGCAGGCGTTATTCATGGCTTTTCAGGCGTGGATGAAAACCGCATTGAAATGCTGTTTGTTGACGACGCGAGTCGCGGGAAGGGCGTCGGGAAATTGCTGCTGCAACACGCCATCGCAGCGTTCGGTGCGAACGAGGTGGACGTGAATGAGCAAAATCCGCAGGGCGTGGGATTTTATCGCCATATGGGGTTTGAGCAGGTCGGGCGCTCGGAAGTGGACGGGCAGGGGAATCCGTTTCCGCTGTTGCATATGAAGCTGAGCAGGAATACCGGGATTAGCGCTTAGCCTGTTTATCCCATTTTAATAAGCCGACGATATCTTTCTCACCTGCGGCTTCTTTCAGCAGGCGCTGCTTTTTTTCAAACTCAATGTATTCTGAGCAGGCCTTTTCATCAGCCGCTTTCTTGCTGATTTTGCCTGCTCCTTCCAAAACGTCCCGATCATTGAATTGCAGAAACTGATCGAGTTTGGTTTGCCAGTCTCGTAAAAATACCTACTCCATCGCTGGCAGTTGTTCGGTAAACCGAACAACTGAATTTTCGACCAGCTCACTCTCATCAAAAATATTCTTGATATGCCCACTGATCGTGGCTTTGACTTTTCCGTATAACTCACAGATTGTGGCCTGTGAGAGCCACAAAGTATCGCTTTCGAAGCGGCATTCAATGCGAACTTTTTCATCCTTGCTGGTAAACATGACAAACTCACCGACTGGTGAATTTATTAATTCCTCATATGTCATGCTGCCTCCGCGTCATAAGGTTGATGCCTGTAAGCTCGTAGTATGCCAGAAACAGTCGCTAAGCCAGGTGGTTTGTATTTGAATTTGCGAGGCGCTTTCCAGGACGCGGAGCCTGGATCGCAGCAAGTGCGTCCTCAATCTCAATAAGCTTTGCCTTCGTCCGTTTATAATCGTCCTGCAACCTCTGCTCCTGCTCGTTATACGCCACCAGAACGATGCACCCTTTCATCACCTTTACCGTAACCTGCTGTCCGGTATCAAAACCCGCCGCGCGTAGCCACTTGCCGGAAAGGATGATTTTCGGCGTGGATTTGTCGAAAACATTCGGGCGGTATCCCACAATTAACGAACGCTCGGTTCCGGATTGGTCGGTGTCTGGGGTAGAATGCGAATCAGCCATAATCAACTCCTTGATAGTTGGTGAGGTTAAACGCTCCGGTTGTGTTCCCGCACATCGGAGCGTTGCTAGTAGAGGAGGTTTAGGTGGCCTCCTATATGTATCAGAGTAGATGGATAGGTGGCCTCATGTCAATCGTATCGCGCGAAAAAAAACCAAAAGGCGGCGGACAGTCTCCGCAGTTTAAGATGCGTATCGATCCGGCATTGAAGGAACAGTTAGATGCTGTGGCGGCTGAAGAAGGGGTGAGCCTCGCCAGTTGGTTGAAGGAATTGGCGAGGGAGGCTTTACGACGAAAAGGCCTGGAGCCAAAGGGATAATTCACGCAAATAAATTGCTTAATAACAAAACAGGAATTTATTGTTACACGCACAGATAATTACTTGAATTAATTCTATGCTCTCTGGTAATACGATAAAATAAGGGTGTATCTAAGTTTAACCTTGGGTTTTATAAGCCATTATTATAATAATAAAAAATGAATTACCTGTGATGCACGAATAACGGACAATTCACTTTGCCGTAAGAGCAAGAAAGAAAAAGACCGGTTGCTGCCGGTCTGAAGTCGGTTAATTCGCTACGGGTTCATCGCACTTCGACAATTAGTCGCGGTTGCTAAGCAAGGGCTAGTCTGCGCACCGTCATCAGGAAGTCGTAAGAGGTCGTCTCCCACAGCTCAGGCGAAAAATCAAATCCATACCGACTTTTGAACTCATCATCCAGCTTGTCTCCGTAACACTCAATGAAAGTATCAATCTCTTCGGCTAACTCCTTTAACATCCAACCAGGTGCCGTCTTTTTAAATAGCCCAATTATTCCCTCAATTGTATCCTCACCATCATTAATGAGGTCATAATCCTGATTGAAGTAACCATGAATCAACTGATCAAGATGATAGAAGTTTTGCATAATTCACCTATGGGGTCGGGAATGCAGTAAGGATATAGTAAGGCTTCCCGTTATATTCTTTCAGCTCAATAACAATCCTCACACTTCGCATGCTGATACGTTGTGTGCTACCTCGTGAAAATCCATATCCAATCTCCTGACCTGCCGGGTAAACGATAGTGAGGCGTCCCCCACTCTTTCCACCGCCAAGTAATGATTTGATATTTGTTCGATTATAATAAATAGCTCTTGAAATAACGCTTTCTGCGACGTTTAAATTTTTAAATGTTGAAGACATTATGAGTCGCTTATTCTGCTCGAATCGGGCGAGTAACTCATTATCTGTTTTCCCAACATGATTTGCGAGTGTATGGCCACCGGGTTTGAGGCCTGTAACTGATTCATGCTGGATAAGTTTGATGCGGCCAGCTTTAATGGCTGCTACTCTGGCGGCACCGATAGCCGCTGCAAACCCAAGTGGAACAGCAATATCAACCGTCATGCCGATATTGAGAGCTGTATTTTCATCCGCCCCAAGTTCCTTTGCAGCACGCACGGCAAGCTGGTATGTAGCAGAGCGGGTATCCTGACCTGTTATTGCTTGTCTGGCTGCACTTTGAACGGCGTCAAGACTATGTGCACCCACAACCACACATCCCGCTTTCGTGAGGCCAGTTGGTTCTGGTGCAATACAAAGTGCTGTAGCTCCGGCTATTTCTACTGCTCCGAGTAAAACACCAAGCCCCCCTAGTAATCGGTTACTCAGCGTTTCCGCTTCTGTCACGCTCTTATCTGAAAGCACCGCCGCCAGTTGTACTGGTGATATAACGACGGTCATTCCTCCTTCTTCCATAATATAATCCCATCACCATATCCTTACCCGATAATAGCCAAAACTTTCTTCATTTGGTAAGAATAAATTCCTAATCTGTCTTTCTTGTTAAATTCCGAATACATATTTTTCATGGATTCAGGGAGAACTTGTCGGAGGGCTACGGATGAGTGATCAATTATTTATATTGAAAATAAAGAGTTTTTAGACATTCTCGGATGGCGGCGGAGGAACTTTGGCGGAAGATCACAGGAGTCGAACCTGCCCGGGAACGCTGGCGTCCCCAACTGGATTTGAAGTCCAGCCACCTCACCGGAGATGACGATCTTCCGCGCCTCGATTGCTACATGGAGGCGGGGCGCATTATAGCTACTTTCAGGCATTTACCACATACCCCGACACACTTTTTTCACCTCTCTTTTGACCTGTACACCCCTGTTTCAGTTAATTCTTAAGAAAATCCTCATGTTAGCCCCTCGTGCTCCCCAACATTTACCGCGATCACAAAAAACAAGAAACGTAATCTGATAACCAGAAAACGCAATACCCGCCTTTGAAACAATGGTTTAAAACCAATGCAACCGGTCTCAGCGCCCCTTACAGCGTGAAGGATAAAAAAGATGAGCGAAGTATTGTCAGTAAAAGAGAAGATTGGCTACGGCATGGGAGACGCCGCCAGCCACATCATTTTTGATAACGTCATGTTGTACATGATGTTTTTCTACACCGACATTTTCGGCATTCCCGCCGGGTTTGTCGGCACTATGTTCCTGCTGGCGCGCGCGCTGGATGCGATTTCCGACCCGTGCATGGGGCTGATTGCCGACCGCACCCTCAGCCGCTGGGGCAAGTTCCGTCCGTGGATTTTGTTCGGCGCCATCCCGTTCGGCATCGTCTGCGTGCTGGCCTACACCACCCCGGACCTCAGCCTCAACGGCAAAATGGTTTACGCCGCTGTTACCTACACCCTGCTGACCCTGCTCTATACCGTGGTGAACATCCCGTACTGCGCGCTGGGCGGCGTGATCACCAACGACCCGACGCAGCGTATCTCCCTTCAGTCCTGGCGCTTCGTGCTGGCGACGGCGGGCGGCATGCTCTCCACGGTGCTGATGATGCCGCTGGTGAACCTGATTGGCGGCGACGATAAGGCGTTCGGCTTCCAGGGCGGGATCGCCGTGCTGTCGGTGGTCGCGTTCCTGATGCTGGCGTTCTGCTTCTTTACTACCAAAGAGCGCATCCAGGTGCCGCCGAGCACCACCTCCATGCGGGAAGACCTCCGCGACATCTGGCACAACGACCAGTGGCGCATCGTTGGCGTGCTGACCATCCTCAACATCCTCGCCGTCTGCGTGCGCGGCGGCGCAATGATGTACTACTGCACCTGGATCATGGGCTCGCCGGAGGTGTTCGTCGCCTTCCTCACCACCTACTGCGTCGGCAACCTGATCGGCTCCGCGCTGGCGAAACCGCTCACCGACTGGAAGTGCAAGGTCAGCATCTTCTGGTGGACCAACGCCGCGCTGGCGGTGGTCAGCGTGGCGATGTTCTTCGTCCCGATGCACGCCACCGTGCTGATGTTCGCCTTTATCTTCGTCATTGGCGTATTGCACCAGCTGGTGACGCCGATTCAGTGGGTGATGATGTCCGATACCGTCGACTACGGCGAATGGACCAACGGCAAGCGCCTGACCGGCATCAGCTTTGCGGGCACGCTGTTCGTGCTGAAGCTCGGCCTGGCGCTGGGCGGGGCGATGATCGGCTGGATGCTGGCAGGCGGCGGCTACGACGCGGCCGCCAAAACCCAGAACAGCGCGACCATCAGCATCATTATCGGCCTGTTTACCCTGGCCCCGGCGGTCTGCTACGTGCTGAGCGCCATCATCGCTAAACGCTACTACACGCTGAAAACCCCTTTCCTGACAAAAATCCTGGGCGAGCTGGCGCAGGGCGCGCGCCGCAACCAGCAGGAGTTTGAAAACCTGCCGGTCAGCAAAGAATTACAGAACTAAGAGGACGAGAGTATGAAAATCAGTGATGGAAACTGGCTTATTCAACCAGGCCTGAACGTGACGTATCCGGTGCAGGTGTTCGACGTGGAGCAGCAGGGTAATGACCTGGTGGTGTACGTGGCGCCGCGCGACGTGCGTGAGCGCACCTGGCAGCTCGACACGTTGATGTTCACGGTGCGCCTGTTTGCCCCGCAGGAAGGGATTGTCGGGGTGCGCATTGAGCACTTCCAGGGCGCGCTGAATAACGGCCCGCACTATCCGCTGAACGTTCTTAAAGACGTGAAGGTAGAGATTGAAAACAACGCCGGGTTTGCCGAGCTGAAAAGCGGCAGCGTCAGCGTGCGCGTCACCAAAGGCGAGTTGTGGGCGCTGGATTTTCTGCGCAACGGCCAGCGCATTACCGGCAGCCAGCTGAAAAACAACGGCTACGTGCAGGACAGCAATACCGATCGCAATTACGTGTTCGAACGTCTGGATCTGGGCGTGGGGGAAACGGTCTACGGCCTGGGCGAGCGCTTTACCGCGCTGGTGCGCAACGGCCAGACGGTCGAAACCTGGAACCGCGACGGCGGCACCAGCACCGAGCAGTCCTACAAAAATATCCCGTTCTACCTGACCAATCGCGGCTACGGCGTGCTGGTGAATCATCCGGAAAACGTCTCGTTTGAAGTCGGCTCCGAGAAGGTCTCCAAAGTGCAGTTCAGCGTGGAAGGGGAATATCTCGAGTACTTCGTGATCGACGGCCCGACGCCGAAAGAGGTGCTGAACCGCTATACGCGGTTCACCGGGCGTCCGGCGCTGCCGCCTGCCTGGTCGTTCGGCCTGTGGCTCACCACCTCGTTCACCACTAACTACGACGAAGCGACGGTAAACAGCTTTATCGACGGCATGGCCGAGCGCGACCTGCCGCTGCACGTATTCCACTTCGACTGCTTCTGGATGAAGGCCTTCCAGTGGTGCGACTTCGAGTGGGACCCGGTGACCTTCCCGGATCCGGAAGGGATGATCCGCCGCCTGAAGGAGAAAGGGCTGAAGGTCTGCGTGTGGATCAACCCGTACATCGGCCAGAAATCCCCGATCTTCCGGGAGCTGAAAGAGAAGGGCTACCTGCTCAGGCGCCCGGACGGCTCCCTGTGGCAGTGGGACAAATGGCAGCCGGGGCTGGCGATTTACGACTTCACTAATCCGGACGCGTGCCGCTGGTATGCCGACAAGCTGAAAGGCCTGGTGGAGATCGGCGTCGACTGCTTCAAGACCGACTTCGGCGAGCGTATCCCGACCGACGTGCAGTGGTTCGACGGTTCCGATCCGCAGAAAATGCACAACCACTACGCCTACATCTATAACGAGCTGGTGTGGAACGTGCTGAAAGAGACGGTGGGGGAGGAAGAGGCAGTGCTGTTTGCCCGTTCGGCGTCCGTGGGTGCGCAGCAGTTCCCGGTGCACTGGGGCGGCGACTGCTACGCCAACTATGAATCGATGGCCGAAAGCCTGCGCGGCGGGCTGTCGATTGGCCTGTCCGGCTTCGGGTTCTGGAGCCACGATATCGGCGGGTTCGAAAACACCGCTCCGGCGCACGTCTATAAACGCTGGTGCGCGTTCGGGCTGTTCTCCAGCCACAGCCGCCTGCACGGCAGTAAATCCTACCGCGTGCCGTGGGCGTACGATGACGAGTCCTGCGACGTGGTGCGCCACTTCACGCAGCTGAAGTGTCAGCTGATGCCGTATCTGTATCGTCAGGCGGCGCTGGCCCGCGAGTTCGGCACGCCGATGCTGCGCGCGATGATGCTGGAGTTCCCGGACGATCCGGCGTGCGATTACCTCGACCTCCAGTACATGCTGGGGGATTCGGTGATGGTCGCGCCGGTGTTCTCCGAGGCGGGCGACGTGCAGTTCTATCTGCCGGAAGACCGCTGGACGCACCTGTGGCACAACGACGAAATTCAGGGCAGCCGCTGGCATAAGCAGCAGCACGATTTCATGAGCCTGCCGGTCTACGTGCGCGACAACACCCTGCTGGCGCTGGGCAACAATAACCAGAAGCCGGACTACGCGTGGAATGCGGGGACGGCCTTCCAGCTGTTTAACCTGGACGATGGCGCAACGGCGGTGAGCGAAGTGCCTGCGGCGGACGGTTCAGTGGCGTTTACGCTGAAGGCGTCACGTCGGGGCGACATCGTGACCTTTACCGGCGCGGGAGACGCGCAAAACTGGTCGGTGTGCTTGCGCAACGTGCAGAAGGTGAGCGGCGTGAAGGGCGGTTCACACGCTGGCAGCGAATGGGGCGTGGTGGTGAAAGCGGAGGGGAATGAGGTGGTAGTTCACCTTTAATTCCCCTCACCCTAACCCTCTCCCCAAAGGGGCGAGGGAAGGGTTTGCTCCCTCTCCCTTTCAGGGAGAGGGCTGGGGTGAGGGTGGTGTTGAAACCACTCCGCCTGTCATCGTCTGCTGCACCTGCTGTTTATCCATATTCACCGCGTTCAGCTTGCCGTTCACCGTTGGCTTCAGCGGGGCACTGGCCTGCACGCTGCCGCTGGCGGTGAGCTGAATATTGCCGTCGCCCGTAATCGGCAATGCAGGCCAGCCCCACTGCTGCAGCACGTTGAGCGGCACGCCGCGCCCGTTCAGGCTCACAGTGGTCTGCCGCTGCGGCAGCTGTGAAACCGTCGCTGTGGCTTCCAGAATACCTTTCTCGGTAAAGGCGCTCAGGTCGGTAATGTTCACCGTGGCGGCGTTGGCATTCAGCGCCAGCGACGGACGACGCACGTCCACGCGGTTAAAGGTCGCCGCCGCGCCGTTCAGGGTTGCGCTACCGCCCCAGATACCCCACTGGCGATCTTTCGCCAGCTGCAGGTTTGCGCCATAGCCGTCCAGAGAGGTGATCTGCCACGGGAAGGCGGGATCGATGTCGATCACCAGGTTGCGGCTCAGGCCGAATTTTTGCAGCGTGACGCTGTTCAGCCATTCCGGCAGAGGCTCCATCCACAGCGTTTTCCAGTTCTGCGGCAGGGTGTACTCCAGCCCGGCGATGGCAACATCGTCCAGCACCAGCGCTTTACCGTCGCGCAGCCAGTTACCGGACGTGCGCACCATGCCGCCTTCCCAGCGGGAGGTGAACTGACGCAGCGCCATGCCCTGCGGGGAAAACTCCGCATTCAGGATCGGGTCGAAAAGATGCAGCGAGCCGTAGATAAACTCGCTGGCGTTCATGGACAGGCGGCCTTCCTGGCTCTGCCAGTCGCCTTTGCTGAGAGTCAGGTTGCGCAGGCTTAAATCGAGATCGGTCACCGCCCAGTCCGGGCCCTGAAGCCGGGCGTCGGTTACGTCCAGACGACCAATCTGCAGAGAGGGGATGGTGGCCAGCGGGGCGAAGAACGCCATCAGCGTTTTATCGCTCTGCAGGCGGATCTCATTCAGGCGCATGGTGTCGATAATCCAGCTCCCGTCGGCGTTGCGCAGGGCGGAGCCGGTGAGTGAGCCACGGGCCATATCGGCGCCAATCGTTTTCAGCACCACTTCCTTGCCGTTAAGCTGGCCCTCGATCAGCACGTTGGTGGCCGGCACGCCGTTCAGGGTCAACGAGCCTGCGCTCATCTGGATCTGCGCATTGTTCCCCAGCACGTTGCCCGCTTCCGGCTGCCACGGGCTAACGCCGCCCGTGACCTTCTGCGCGCTCAGGTCCCATTCGGTATTCGGGCTGTTAAACGCCATATTGTTCAGCTGCAGGCGATCCGCCTGGAACGGCAGCGGTGCTGTCTGAGGCGAGAGATTCAGCGTGCCGTCGAACAGGGTGATGGTGTCCATATGCAGCGGATCGGTTATCTGGCGGCTGCTCAGGCCGATATCGACTTTTTTGGCTACCAGCGTGGCGGGTTTACCGTCCCGACCGAAGGTGACGTTTTCCAGAATGATGTGAGAAGGCGACGAAAAGCGGTGATTCATCTTGTCGAAACTGAGTTCGTAGTCGGTATTTATCGTCACCCAGCTGCTGACCTGAGACGCGCCCCAGCGGGTCTGGAGCAGAATGTAGAACGCCAGCAGCACAATGAGCAGGGCTACCAGAAGATAGATGAGGAGCTTTCCAATAAATTTCATGGTCTTCCATCCCGCAAAACGCACATAAGGGAGTTATGCACGATTTATGCGCAATCCTCAAGGCGGGAATGGTGTAATGAGATGTCACGGCAGGCATTGACTGCCTGCCGTGAGAGAAATCAATTTTTCTCAGGCGGGAAAACGAGGTTCAGAACGATCGCGGTGATACCCCCCGCGGCGATGCCGGAAGAGAGCAGGTTTTTCACCCAGTCTGGCGCAAACTGCAGGATCAGCGGCTGCTGGGATACGCCCAGACCGACGGCCAGCGACAGCGCGATAATCATGATCGCGCGGCGGTTCAGCGGCTCGCGGGAGACGATACGCACGCCGGAGGCCGCGATAGTGCCGAACATCACCAGCGTCGCGCCGCCCAGCACCGGCTCAGGGATGTGCTGCACAAAGCCGCTTACCGCCGGGAACAGGCCGAGGACGATCAGCATCAGCGCCACCACAAACCCGACGTAGCGGCTGGCCACGCCGGTCAGCTGGATCACGCCGTTGTTCTGACCGAAGCAGGAGTTCGGGAAGGTGTTGAATACGGCAGAGACAAACGAGTTCAGGCCGTTCGCCAGCACGCCGCCTTTCAGGCGCTTCATGTACAGCGGACCGGACACCGGCTGCTCAGAGACGTCCGAGGTAGCGGTGATGTCGCCGATGGTCTCCAGAGAGGTGATCATAAAGACCAGCATCAGCGGCAGGAGCAGGCCCCAGTCAATGCCCAGTCCGTAGTACAGCGGCGTGGGGACAGTGATCAGCGCGCTGTTGGTCGGCGCAGTGTTCTCAGGCAGCATGCCCAGTGCCCACGCCAGCAGGTAACCCGCCGCCATGGCGATCACCAGCGAGGCGACGCGCAGGTAAGGATTACGCTGACGGTTAAGCAGAATAATAATCGCCAGCACGACACCCGCCAGCAGCAGGTTTTTCGGCGCGCCGAAGGTGTGGTCGCTCATTGCGGCATAGCCGCCGCCGATGGAGGTGAGGCCCACCTGGATCAGCGACAGGCCGATAATCATTACGACGACGCCAGAAACCAGCGGGGTAATGACGCGGCGAGCCAGATGCAGAACGCGGGAGATCACCATCTCCGTGCAGCTGGCCAGCATCAGGGTGCCGAACAGCGCCGCCATCATGGTCGGAACATCTGCACCACCGGTCTTCAGCGCCGTACCGCCCATGATCAGCGGTGCCACGAAGTTAAAGCTGGTGCCCTGAATCGACAATAATCCCGACCCCACCGGCCCCCACGCTTTAATCTGAATAATCGAGGCCACGCCGGAGGCGAAGAGAGACATGCTGATAATGTGCTGCGTGTCCTGCGCCGGTAAGCCGAGCGCCTGGCAAATCAGCAGCGCCGGGGTGATCACCGCAACAAACATCGCCAGAAGATGCTGGCAGGCGGCGAAAAGCGTTTGCGGCAGCGGCGGGCGATCCTCAAGGCGGTAAATCAGTTCGCTATTTTGCTTCTGCGCAATCGGTTGCGCATCAGGCGACTCTATGGTGTTAACGGACATCGGCGGCAATCCCACGGTGGAAAAGCGGGCATTTTATCTGACCACCTGGTAAAAGCAAACGATTGCCAGCAAAAAAAGGGAAGAAAATCTGCTGCTGTGAACAGGTTTTCTACAACGCGTCGGGAAAAAAAATTACACTTTTTGCGCCGGGAGCTCATGAAGAGCGCAACCCGGCCCAGGATAACGCCGCGTGTGTATGGAACACGCGCATTACAGGAGCCTTTTATGATTCATCTCGATACGTTGTCGACCCTTGTTGCCGCAACGCTGGTTCTTCTGCTTGGTCGCAAGCTGGTACATAGCGTTTCCCTTCTGAAGAAATACACCATTCCTGAACCTGTCGCCGGTGGCCTGCTGGTGGCGCTGGCTCTGCTGATACTGAAAAAAAGCATGGGCTGGGAAATCGATTTTGATATGTCCCTGAAAGACCCGCTGATGCTGGCCTTCTTTGCCACTATCGGCCTGAACGCCAACCTGGCGAGCCTGCGCTCGGGCGGTAAGGTGCTCGGCGTATTCCTGATTGTGGTGGTGGGGCTGCTGCTGATGCAAAACGCCATTGGCATCGGCATGGCAACGCTGCTGGGGCTGGATCCGCTGATGGGTCTGCTGGCGGGGTCGATTACCCTTTCGGGCGGTCACGGAACCGGGGCCGCGTGGAGCAAGCTGTTCATCGAGCGCTATGGGTTTGAAAACGCGACGGAAGTGGCGATGGCCTGCGCGACCTTTGGCCTGGTGCTGGGGGGCCTGATTGGCGGCCCGGTGGCGCGGTATCTGGTGAAGCACTCCACCACGCCAAACGGCAGGCCTGACGATGAGCTGGTGCCGACCGCTTTCGAAAAGCCGGACGTTGGCCGCAGCATCACCTCGCTGGTGCTGATTGAAACTATCGCGACGATCGCCATCTGCCTGACCGTGGGCAAAGTGGTTGCACAATGGCTGGCGGGTTCCGCATTTGAACTGCCGACGTTTGTCTGCGTGCTGTTTATCGGGGTGATCCTGAGCAACGGTCTGGCGCTGATGGGCTTCTACCGCGTGTTTGAACGGGCGGTATCGGTGCTTGGCAACGTCTGCCTGTCGCTGTTCCTGGCGATGGCGCTGATGAGCCTTAAGCTGTGGGAGCTGGCCTCGCTGGCGCTGCCGATGGTGGCGATTCTGGCGGTACAGGCGCTGTTTATGGCGCTGTACGCCATGTTCGTGACCTGGCGCATGATGGGCAAAAACTACGATGCGGCGGTGCTGGCGGCGGGTCACTGCGGGTTTGGTCTGGGGGCCACTCCAACGGCTATCGCCAATATGCAGGCGATCACAGAACGGTTCGGGCCATCGCACATGGCGTTTCTGGTGGTCCCGATGGTTGGCGCCTTCTTCATTGATATCGTCAACGCGCTGGTGATCAAGCTGTACCTGATGCTGCCGATGTTTGCCTGAGATCAGGCGTTAGAGTACCGCTCGGTTTCCGGCATCCAGCGCTCAATTAACGCTGCCGCCTGTTCGGGGTAGCGTTCATGAATATGGCGGGCGAGGCGCTGAACCTCGGGGATCATGGCCTGATCGCGCAGCAAATCCGCCACTTTGAATTCTGCGTTACCCGTCTGACGCGTGCCCAGCAGTTCGCCCGGGCCGCGGATCTCCAGGTCTTTTTGCGCAATCACAAAACCGTCGTTGCTGTCGCGCAGCACCTGAAGACGCATCTGGGCCGTTTTGGAAAGCGGGGCTTTGTAGAGCAGTACGCAGTGGGATGCAACCGCGCCACGGCCGACGCGCCCGCGCAGCTGGTGAAGCTGGGCAAGGCCGAGACGCTCCGGGTTTTCGATGATCATCAGGCTGGAATTAGGGACGTCCACGCCGACTTCGATCACCGTGGTGGCGATCAGCAAATGCAAATCACCCTGTTTGAACGACTGCATCACCGCCTGTTTTTCAGCGGGCTTCATGCGTCCGTGAACCAGACCCACGTTCAGCTCCGGCAGCGCCAGCTTAAGCTCTTCCCACGTGGCTTCGGCAGCCTGCGCTTCCAGCAGTTCAGACTCTTCAATCAGCGTACAGACCCAGTAGGCCTGACGCCCTTCCTGAGTGCAGGCGTTGCGCACGCGGTCAATGATATCGCTGCGGCGCGTGTCGGGAATGGCGACCGTGGTGACCGGCGTACGGCCCGGCGGCAGTTCGTCGATGGTGGAGGTATCCAGATCGGCGTACGCGGTCATCGCCAGGGTGCGCGGGATCGGCGTGGCGGTCATGATCAGCTGATGCGGGTGGAAGCCCTGCTGCAGGCCTTTTTCCCAGAGCGCCAGACGCTGATGTACGCCGAAGCGGTGCTGCTCGTCGATTATCACCAGCGCAAGACCGTTAAACTGCACCTGATCCTGGAAGATGGCGTGCGTGCCGACAATCATCTGCACCTGCCCGCTGGCAATAGCCTCCTGTTGCGCAAGGCGCGCTTTGCCTTTTTGCTTCCCGGCAAGCCAGCCCACTTCAATCCCGAGCGGCGCAAACCAGGCGCGGAAATTGTTGGCGTGCTGTTCAGCCAGCAGCTCGGTCGGCGCCATTAGCGCCACCTGTTTACCGTTAGCAATCGCGCGCAGGGCCGCCAGGGCGGCAACCAGCGTTTTACCGGAGCCCACGTCGCCCTGAACCAGGCGCATCATCGGCACGTCGAGCGCCATATCGCGTTCAATCTCGGCGGTGACGCGCGCCTGCGCGCCGGTGGGCTTAAACGGCAGCGAGGCCAGCAGCTTATCTTTGAGCTCATCACGAGGGCTTAAGGGCTGGGCGTGGAAACGCTGCGCGCCCGCGCGAAGCGCCAGCATGCTCAGGTTATGTGCCAGTAATTCCTCAAGGATAAGACGCCGTTGTGCGGGGTGTTTGCCGCTTTCTAAATCGCTGAGCTGCAGCGTTGGCGGCGGGCGGTGCAGGGTTCGCAGCGCCTCGGGCAGGCTCATCATGCCCTGCGCCAGCTCGGGCGGCAGCAGCTCGGTAATGGCGCAGGTATCCAGCAGCTCCAGCGCCTGATCGGTGAGCTTACGCAGCGTGGCCTGCTTGATGCCTTCGGTCGTCGGGTAAACCGGGGTAAGCGTCTCCTGCATTTCCGGCGTGCTGAGATCGCCCTGCACGCGGTACTCCGGGTGGATCATCTCTGCGCCGTATTTCCCGCGTTTGGCTTCGCCATAGGCCAGCACCCTGCGGCCCGTCGCCAGGCTGTTTTTCATCGCCGCGCTGAAGTTGAAAAAACGCATGGTGAGAATGCCGGTGCCGTCGCTGATCTGGCAGGTCATCATTCGGCGTCCGCCGAAGGTGATGTTGCAGTTCAGGACTTCGCCTTCAACGGTGGCGTAAATGGCGGGAAGGAGATCGCCAATCTTGTAGAGCTGGGTGCGGTCTTCGTAACGCAGGGGGAGGTGAAGCAGGAGATCCTGCACGGTGTGCAGGCCAATTTTTGCCAGCTTATTGCTTTGCGCCGCGCCCACACCCGTCAGGCTGTTAAGCGGGATGGCATCCAGCAGGCGGCCTTTCATCGCTTACCCGGCGTACTGCATGGTGGCCCACCACGCGGCATCGGCTTCAATTTCGCCCTGCGCGTTGACGTGGGGGTAAGGCAATTTTTTCTGCTTCGCAACGCGAGCCAGCACCGGATAACCACCTTCAAACAGCAGGCGCTGCTGTTCCTCTTCCGGCAGCATGCTGTTGCTGCGCTCGTACATTCCGGCATTCTGACGCTGACGCTGCGCTTCATACAGAATGAGTGCGGACGCCACGGAGACGTTCAAAGACTGGACCATGCCGATCATCGGAATGATGATGTCCCGATCCGCCAGATCCAGCGCTTCCTGGGTGATCCCGGTTTTCTCCTGACCCATCAAAATGCAGGTCGGGCGGGTGTAGTCGATCTCGCGGAAATCCACGGCTTTAGCGGACAGGTTAGTGGCCAGGATCTGCATCCCGCGCCCTTTCAGGTGCGATACGGCTTCGCCAATGGTGTGATGATTTTTGACAGATACCCAGCTGTTGCTGCCTGCCGCCGCCGAAACCGTATTGCGCATACGGCCGTCCGGCCAGACGGCGTGCACTTCATGCACACCGACGGCATCTGCAGTACGGACGATGGCAGAAACGTTATGAGGTTTATGCACCTGCTCCATGCAGACCGTCAGGTCAGGCTGACGCCTGGCGAGCATTTCGCAGATACGTGCATAACGTTGTGAATTCATAAACCTAGTTTCGGTTTCGGGTGACTTTAATCACGTCCGGCATGACGCGGATCTTGCGCATAATATTCGCCAGATGCACGCGGTCACGGGCGGTCAGACGAATGAAGGCGCTGTACACGCGACCATCTTTTTCTTCCGTATTCAGACTCTGAATGTTGGAAGAGGCCGTGTTTATCGCTGCCGTCAGGTTCGCCAGGGCACCCTGGTGGTTGAACATATCCACCTTAATTTCGGTGATAAATTCCTGTGCGGTCTCTTTATCCCACTCGACCGCCATAAATTTCTCGGCTTCTTTCTGGTAGCCTCGAATGTTACGACAGGACTCGTGGTGGATAACCAGCCCTTTGCCCGGGCTGACGTGCGCAATAATCGGGTCACCAGGAATTGGACGGCAGCATTTAGCGAAGGTGATCAGCACCCCGTCCGCGCCTTTAATCGGCAGGTGGCCGTGGCTTTGCGTCGTTGCAGGAACGGCTGTCGTGTCGCCCTGCTGCAGGTTCTTCGCCACCACCACGCTCATGGCGTTGCCGAGGCCAATCTCTGCCAGCAGGTCGTCAAGCGACGCGAGCTTCATGCGCTCCAGCTCACGCTGGACGTTCTCCTGCGGAATTTCAGCCAGCTTACGGCTGCCGCCCAACGCGTGGTTGAGCAGACGACGCCCCAGGCTGACGGAATCATCACGCTTGAGGTTTTTCAGCAGCTGGCGAATTTTGGCGCGCGCTTTGGAGCTCACGACAAAGTTCAGCCAGGCCGCGTTCGGACGTGCGCCCGGTGCGGTAATTATTTCCACCGTCTGGCCGCTGGAAAGCGGCTGAGACAGAGGATAAGGCTGTCTGTCGACACGCGCGCCGACACAGGCATGCCCGATATCGGTATGCACGGCGTAAGCGAAGTCGACCGGCGTTGCGCCCGCAGGCAGTTCGACAATGCGACCTTCTGGGGTGAAAACGTAAATCTCATCCGGGAAGAGATCGGATTTAACGCTCTCGATAAATTCAAACGAGCTACCCGCACTCTGCTGAAGCTCCAGCAGGCTCTGCATCCAGCGCTGGGCGCGGATTTGTGCGGTCGTGCTGCTTTCGCCACCGTGCTCTTTATACGCCCAGTGTGCGGCAACACCCATCTCTGCCATCTGGTCCATGTCTTCGGTGCGAATTTGCACCTCAACAGGCACGCCGTGTGGCCCGATCATCGAGGTGTGTAAAGATTGATAGCCGTTCGCTTTTGGAATGGCGATGTAATCTTTCATGCGCCCCGGACGCGGTTTGTAGAGGCTGTGCATCTGCCCCAGCACGCGATAGCAGGTGTCCGAGTCGTGGACAATGACGCGGAAGGCGTAGATATCCATGATCGAGTGAAAACGCTGCTCTTTGAGCACCATTTTGCAGTAGATGGAGTACAGATGTTTCTCGCGACCGCTGACGCGGCACGGAATGCCCGCTTCCTGTAAGCGCCCTTCGATTTCAGAGAGGATTTTTTGAATCATCTCTTTACGGTTACCGCGTGCGGCTTTCACCACCTCTTTAATCACGCGATAGCGGTTCGGGTATAACGCTTCAAAACCCAGCTCTTCCAGCTCGGTTTTAATGTGATGAATACCTAAACGGTGCGCCAGCGGACTGTAGATTTCGAGGGTTTCACGGGCAATGCGGCGACGTTTATCCGGGCGAAGCGAGCCCAGCGTGCGCATGTTGTGGGTACGGTCAGCGAGTTTGATGAGAATGACGCGGATATCCTGCACCATCGCCATAATCATCTTGCGGAAGTTTTCGGCTTGCGCCTCTTTCTTGTCGCGGAAATTAAGCTTATCAAGCTTAGATACCCCTTCCACCAGTTCGGCAACGCTTTTGCCAAACAGCTGTTCCATGTCCTGATAAGTGGCAGGGGTATCTTCGATCACGTCATGCAGCAGAGCGGCCATCAGCGTTTCGTGGTCGAGTTTCATCTCGGCCAGAATACAGGCCACCGCTACCGGGTGCGTGATATAGGGTTCACCGCTTGAACGTGTCTGGCCCTCGTGAGCGTCACGTGCAACGAGATACGCCTGCTGAAGACGCTTAATCTGGTCTTCAGGCAGGTAAGTTTGAATCAGTTGATTCAGGCTTTCAAACAGATACAAGGGCGACCCGCAGGTTTAATTAACGACGACCTTCAGCAATAGCGGTTACGGCCTGCAGTTCTGCGGCTTCCTGCTCTTGCTGCTCCTGGCGCTCACGCACGTCGAGGATCTGGTTGTTGATCAGACCTTCTTCGATTTCGCGAAGTGCAATAACGGTGGTTTTATCGTTTTCTTCCGGTACCAGCGGATCTTTACCGCCTACCTGCATCTGACGAGCGCGACGCGCGGCGACCAGCACCAGGTCAAAACGGTTACCAATTTTCTCTACAGCGTCCTGAACAGTTACGCGTGCCATACTTAAAATGCTCCACAGGTGAAGAAATGACTGGGCATGATACTGAAAGTGGGTTCAGTCTGCCAACAGTTTGGTGATTAATGCGTCATGTCGCTGCTTCTGGCGGCTCATACGCAGACGTTCTGCACGAAGAATGGTTTTGAGATCGCTCAATGCGGCATCAAAATCATCATTCACAATAAGGTAATCATATTCCGCGTAATGGCTCATTTCTGCAACAGCCTGTTCCATACGCTTTGCGATCACTTCTTCGCTGTCCTGACCGCGGCCACGCAGGCGGCGATCCAGCTCATCTTTCGATGGCGGTAAAATAAAGATACTGCGCGAGTCAGGCATTTTCTTACGAATTTGCTGTGCGCCCTGCCAGTCGATATCCAGGAACACATTCACGCCCGTGGCCAGAACCTGCTCAATGGTTTCACGCGAGGTACCGTAGTAATTACCGAATACTTCAGCGTGTTCAAGAAACGCGTCTCTGCCTATCATCGCTCTGAATTCGTCGTGATCCACAAAGAAATAGTGTTCACCGTGCACTTCACCCGGACGCGGCGCTCGCGTGGTGTGCGAAACAGAAACCTGCGTGTCGTACAACGGTTGGGTTTTTAACAGTGCCTGAATAAGGCTGGATTTACCCGCGCCACTAGGGGCAGAAACAATATAAAGCGTGCCTTGAGCCATGAGAGTCTTTTGTATGTGTTAACGAAGAAGTCCTACATACGGGCTTATTATACACGTCGGCGCACCGTGACGTAGCCTTTGTCACACTTTTTCCCCTGGATTATTGAATTTTGCGTGCCGTTTTCAGGTTTTATCTGTGGTTTTCAGCAATCAAAAGAAATACCGGATAGCCTCTCGCATTGTGAAACGATGCCGTTAGCGTTGTTTCAGGCAACCGGGTATACCTCCTGCAATGCAAAGGAGGGATAGCGATGTGGCGATGGATAGGCGGGTTAATGCTGTTGTGGTGTGGCTATGGCACGGCGGTGTGTCCGGTGTGGTCGCAGGCAAAAGCTGAGAAAGAGATGGCGTCGTTAAGCGCGCAAATCAAACGCTGGGATGAGGCTTACTGGAAGCAGGGCGTGAGCGAGATCAACGACGAGGTTTACGACCAGCTTCACGGGCGGTTAACGCAGTGGCAGCGCTGTTTTAGCAGTGAGCCTTCAGAAGAGAAACTCCCTACGCTGGCGGGAAGCGTAAAACATCCTGTTGCCCACACGGGCGTGCATAAAGTGGCCAGCAAAGAGGAACTGAGGCAGTGGATGCGTGCCCGACCGCATTTGTGGCTGCAGCCGAAGGTTGACGGTGTGGCGGTGACGCTGGTCTATCGTGACGGAAAGTTAACCCAGGCCATCAGTCGCGGTGATGGTCTGAAAGGGGAAGACTGGACCGGGAAGGTGCGTTTAGTCCCGTCAGTTCCACAAAAGCTCACCGGCAAGCTGGCGAATAGCGTCTTACAGGGCGAGCTTTTCTGGTTGCGCGACAACCACATTCAGCAGCAGATGGGCGGAATGAACGCTCGCGCAAAGGTGGCGGGGGCGATGATGCGGCAAAAGGATAACTCGCTATTGAGCAAGATAGGCGTATTCATCTGGGCCTGGCCGGACGGACCGAAAGATATGCAGACATCTTTAGCTGAACTGTCTCAGGCCGGTTTTACGCTGTCGGCACGGTACACGCTACCCGCCGAATCTGTTGATGCCGTCGAAAAACAGCGCGCGGCCTGGCACGTGACCGCATTACCCTTTGCCACGGATGGCATTGTGGTGCGTTCGGAGGATGAACCCGCGGGCGAAGGCTGGTTGCCTGGAGAAGGCAACTGGGTTGTCGCATGGAAATATCCTCCCGCAGCCCAGGTCGCGGAGGTGAGCGATATTCATTTTTCCGTGGGGAGAACAGGCAAAATTTCCGTTGTAGCAGCGCTGGAACCCGTGCAACTGGATGATAAACAGGTGCAGCGTGTGAGTCTGGGTTCGGTTGGGCGCTGGCAGAGGCTGGATATTGCCCCGGGGGATCAGATACAGATCAGCCTTGCCGGGCAGGGTATCCCCCGGTTTGATAAGGTGCTCTGGCGCGGAACGGACAGACATAAACCAGAGCCACCGGCCTCACGCTATCATGCTCTTAGCTGTTTCTATGCTTCACCGGAGTGTATGGAGCAGTTCTTTGCCCGGCTGACCTGGCTCAGTTCAAAGCAGGTACTTGATATTGAAGGAGTAGGCGAGTCAGGCTGGCGCACTCTCTGGCAGGCGCATCATTTTGAACATCTCTTTTCATGGCTGTTATTAACGCAGGCGCAGCTGCAGGCTACACCGGGATTTTCCTCAGCACGCGGGCTGGCGCTCTGGCATCGATTTAATCTGGTGCGCGAGAAGCCGTTTATCCGCTGGCTCATGGCAATGGGTGTGCCATTGACCCAGGCTTCGCTGAAGGCGATGGGAGACATATCGTGGCAGAAGATGAGCGGGCGCAACGCAAAGGACTGGCAGACCCTGCCGGGAACAGGAGAGGAAAAAGCGCGACAAATCGTTAACTGGATTCACGCCCCTCAGATTGATGTGCTGGCGAAATGGCTCGCTGAACAGCACATCAACGGGTTCTGAAGCTAGTGGGCGCTGTGTTTGTAATGAAAAACGGGCAGCCCGAGCTTCAGACGCAGCGCCAGCATGCGGGCCGTAAGGCCAAACAGCAGCGTCGAGATGACCACCACATCATGGTTCGAAACGTAATGCTGCAGGGCGATATAAAGCACCGCTGCGGCGAAGGATATGCCGGCATACAGCTCTTTTTGAAAGACCAGGGGGATGCGTTTGCAGAACATATCGCGCAGCACACCACCGAATACGCCTGTAACCACGGCAGCAATGGTGGCGATAACCGGTCCTTCCCCCATATCGAGCGCGATTTGCGCACCGATGATTGAAAAGACGACCAGCCCCAGCGCATCAAGCACCAGGAACAGGCGGCGAAGATGGGGCATAACGGGCGCCACGATGGTAGTTAACACAGCAGCCGTCGCCACGATAATCACGTACTCAGGGTGTTTAACCCAGCCGAGCGGGTAATGGCCAAGCAGGATATCGCGCACGGAACCGCCGCCCAGCGCGGTCGCGGTAGCAATAATAATTACGCCGAAGGTGTCCATACGGCGACGTCCGGCGGCAAGTGCGCCGGTCATGGCTTCTGCGGTGATGCCAATGAGATAAAGGATGTGAAGCAGCATATACCCTCCGGTGTGAACGCGGGGAGGTTAGCGATTTGTGCGCAAGATCACGATTGAAATTTTCTAAGGCGAGTCAGTTTGCCCTATAAATTTTTATCGATTTATCCTGGGTAGGCTTGATAATAGGCGGTAAAGCGTAAAAGCGGACGTTGATATGGATTAGAAATAGTAATGGGTGGTGTGGCCGACACCACCCGAAAGGCATTACTCGATATTCTGGATTTGCTCGCGCATCTGCTCAATCAGCACTTTCAGCTCGATCGCTGAATTCGTCACTTCTGCATTGATCGATTTAGACGCCAGGGTGTTCGACTCGCGGTTGAACTCCTGCATCATAAAGTCCAGACGGCGGCCCACAGCTTCCTTTTTCTTCAGAATGTTGTAGGTTTCTTTAACGTGCGCTTCCAGACGGTCCAGTTCTTCAGCGACATCAATACGCTGCGCCATCAGCACCAGCTCTTGTTCCAGACGGGTGTTTTCCAGCTGAACTTCCGCTTCTTCCAGTTTGGCGACAAGACGCTCGCGCTGCCATTGCAGCACTTCTGGCATATGGGTGCGGACTTTGGCTACTTCAGTGCTTACGCCTTCAAGGCGCTGCTCAATCATCGCTTTCAGCGCCTGACCTTCGGTTTCGCGGGCAACGATAAAGTCGTCCAGCGTGCCGTCGAGGGCTGCCAGGATTTCAGCGGCAATGGCATCCAGATCCTGCTCACCGGCGGCCATGACGCCAGGCCAGCGAAGAATATCAACCGGGTTGATTTCGCCTTCATCGCTCTGCATTTTGACCCAGTTCGCCGCATTCACGAGCTGTTTTGCCAGTTTTTCGTTGAGGATGAGCTCGCCCTGTGCGCTGGCATCGGGCTCAAAGCGCAGGTTACATTCCACTTTCCCGCGCGTCAGACGCGTACGGATACGTTCACGTACGACAGGCTCAAGGCTGCGGAACTGCTCCGGCATACGGAAATACGTTTCCAGGTAACGCTGGTTTACCGAGCGCATTTCCCATGTGGCGCTGCCCCAGCTACCCTTGATTTCACGCCGGGCGTAGGCGGTCATACTGCGGATCATAGACATTCCCGTTTTTAAAGGAGAGATGGGGGGATTATAGCTTTCGGGGGCTTCTCAGGATAGGAATAAGCGTCCTTTATCCGTATAATGCGCAGCCACATTCGTTTCAAGCCGGAGAATCCATCATGCGTCCATCAGGCCGTAGCGCCAACCAGGTGCGTCCCGTCACCCTGACCCGTAACTATACAAAACACGCTGAAGGCTCCGTGCTGGTTGAGTTTGGTGACACTAAAGTGCTTTGCACCGCCTCCATCGAAGAAGGCGTTCCGCGCTTCCTGAAAGGTCAGGGCCAGGGCTGGATCACCGCAGAATACGGCATGCTGCCGCGTGCGACCCATACTCGTAATGCCCGTGAAGCGGCAAAGGGTAAGCAGGGCGGTCGTACCATGGAGATTCAGCGTCTGATCGCGCGTGCGCTGCGCGCCGCCGTTGACCTGAAAATCCTCGGCGAATTCACCATCACTCTCGATTGCGACGTCATTCAGGCAGATGGCGGTACGCGTACCGCGTCTATTACCGGTGCCTGCGTAGCGCTGGCAGATGCCCTGAACAAGCTGGTTGCGGCCGGTAAGCTGAAAACCAACCCAATGAAAGGCATGGTTGCGGCGGTTTCTGTTGGTATCGTTAACGGCGAAGCGCTTTGCGATCTGGAATACGTTGAAGATTCCGCAGCCGAAACCGACATGAACGTGGTGATGACCGAAGACGGTCGCATCATTGAGGTGCAGGGCACGGCGGAAGGCGAGCCGTTCACCCACGAAGAGCTTCTCTCCCTGCTGGCGTTGGCCCGAGGAGGAATCGAATCCATTGTAACGACGCAGAAAGCGGCGTTAGAAAATTGATTTTAAAGGCGACCAATGAGTCGCCTTTTTTTTGCCTGTAAGACAGAAAAACCAAAGGAGCAAATCCATGAAATCGTATCAGCGCCAGTTTATTGAGTTTGCGCTTAACAAGCAGGTACTTAAGTTTGGCGAATTTACGCTGAAATCCGGGCGTAAGAGTCCCTATTTCTTCAACGCCGGGCTGTTTAATACCGGGCGCGATCTGGCACTGTTAGGCCGTTTCTATGCCGAAGCGCTGGTGGATTCCGGGATTGATTTTGACCTGCTGTTTGGCCCGGCCTATAAAGGCATTCCAATTGCGACAACCACCGCGGTGGCGCTGGCGGAACACCATGACCGCGACGTGCCCTACTGCTTTAACCGCAAAGAAGCCAAAACCCATGGTGAAGGCGGGAATCTGGTCGGCAGCGCGCTGCAGGGCCGCGTCATGCTGGTCGATGACGTGATTACCGCGGGTACGGCGATCCGTGAATCGATGGAGATTATTCAGGCCAACGGTGCGACGCTTGCTGGCGTACTGATTTCTCTGGATCGTCAGGAGCGTGGTCGCGGTGAAATTTCCGCTATTCAGGAAGTCGAACGCGATTACAGCTGCAAAGTGACGTCGATTATTACCCTGAAAGACCTGATTGCGTATCTGGAAGAGAAGCCCGAGATGGCGGACCATCTGGCGGCGGTACGTGCGTACCGGGAAGAGTTCGGGGTGTAATTAAATTGCCCGGTGGCGCTACGCTTACCGGGCTTACGGATTACTGCAACTGAGCAGCCACTAACGGCCAGCGGGCGTCAAAATCGTCCGTTGGACGGTATTTGAACTCGCTGCGCACAAAGCGGGAGAGCATCCCTTCACAAAACGCCAGAATCTGGCTCGCCAGCAGCGTCTCATCGATGGTGTACCCTTCGCCTTCACGCATTTTCTTTTCGCGCAGTACCTGGCGCAGCTGCGCTTCAATACGCTCGAAAAGCTGGTTAATGCGGCCCTGCAGTCTGTCCTGTTCAAACATCAGCGCGTGGCCGGTGAGAATGCGGGTTAAGCCCGGATTGCGTTCACCGAAGCCCAGGATTAACAGCACAATCAGACGCAAACGCGCGGTGGTGTCTTTTTCGTCTTTCAGAATCAGGTTGATGCGCGTAATCAGGCTGTCTTCAATAAACTCGATCAGGCTGTCGAACATCCGGGTCTTGCTCGGGAAATGACGGTACAGCGCCGCCTCAGACACGCCTACAGAGGCGGCCAGTTTAGCGGTGGTGATGCGTTGACTGCCATCGCTGGATTCAAGCATCAGAGCCAGAGATTGAAGTATTTCTTCGCGACGATTCCTTTTCGCAGTTTGTTTTTCTGCCATGTTACAAAATACCCCTGAAAATAAGCACTTGCCAGGCTGGTATCCACACAGCGACCGCAAACTGGCGTTTGCGGTTTGTTATTGCATTATAACGCTGTGAGATACGTGTCTTTCGGGCCGTTATTTGCGCCCGGAATGGCCGAAGCCGCCTTCGCCACGGTCGGTGGCGTCAAAGTCTGCCACCAGGTTAAATTCTGCCTGTACTACCGGTACAAAGACCATCTGGGCGATACGCTCTCCCGGTTCAATGGTGAAGCTGTCCTGACCGCGGTTCCAGACGGAGACCATCAGCTGACCCTGGTAGTCGGAGTCGATCAGGCCCACCAGGTTACCCAGCACAACGCCGTGCTTATGGCCCAGACCAGAACGCGGCAGGATCACCGCTGCCAGAGACGGGTCAGCAATGTGAATCGCCAGGCCAGTTGGAACCAGGGTAGTGGCACCCGGAGCCAGTTCTACGGCGTCATCGAGACAGGCGCGCAGGTCAAGACCGGCAGAACCGGAGGTGGCATAGGTTGGCAGCGGGAATTGCTCGCCAACACGCGGGTCCAGAATCTTAACGTCGATTTTTTTCATCATAACGGGTAACGATCTCGTCCAGTAATTGTTGGCCCAGGAGTTCCTTGCGCTCAAGCGGTAAGACTTTATCTCCATCCTGCCAGAAAAGGTGCAGTGCGTTGCTGTCGCTGTTAAATCCTTGTGTGGCCAGCGATACGTCGTTCGCGCAAATCAAATCGAGGTTTTTGCGGGTACGTTTTTGCCGGGCATATTCTTCCACATTATTCGTTTCTGCGGCAAACCCAACAACGTATGGACGATGGCTTTTTAGTGCGGCGACGCCGGCAACAATGTCCGGATTTTTCACCATTTTTAGTGTTAATTCATCGCCTTGCTTTTTAATTTTAGCCTCGGCGATCGTCTCGGCACGATAGTCTGCGACGGCCGCACAGCCGATAAAAATCTGCTGGCTTTGCGCATGTGCCTGCACGGCGGCTTCCATCTCCAGCGCGGTAGTCACGTCAATTCGCTTCACAAACGCAGGGGTAGGTAGCGATACCGGGCCGCTCACCAGCGTGACGTTCGCGCCACGCCTTGCGGCGGCGGCGGCAATCGCGAAGCCCATTTTGCCGGAGCTGTGGTTGGTGATGTAGCGCACCGGATCCAGCGGCTCGCGCGTGGGGCCCGCGGTAATCATGATGTTGAGATGTTGCAGATCGTTGACAGGCGAAAAATGGGCTGCGGCCATATCAACAATCGTCAGCGCATCAAGCATGCGACCCGGGCCAACGTCGCCGCAGGCCTGGCTGCCGCTGTCCGGACCCCAGATAAGCAGGCCGCGTGAGGCCAGCGTCTCCAGATTATGCTGGGTGGCCGCGTTACGGTACATCTGCTGGTTCATGGCAGGAACGACGGCAACTGGAGCTGGCGTGGCCAGACAAATGGTGGAGACCAGATCGTTTGCCATACCGGCCGCCACCCGAGCGATTAAATCAGCCGTGGCGGGGGCGAGGATAACCAGGTCTGCCCATTTACCCAGCTCAATATGGCCCATCGCGGCTTCGGCGGCCGGATCGAGCAGGCTGTCAGATACCGGGTATCCTGAAACGGCCTGCAGGCTCAGGGGAGTGATAAAGGCTTTACCGCCTTCGGTTATCGCGACCCGCACGTCAGCTCCGCGCTCGCGCAGACGACGCACCAGCTCCGGCGCTTTATAAGCAGCAATGCCGCCGCTCACGCCAAGAACGATTTTTTTACCGGCCAGGCTCATCATGATTCTTTCCTGTTGGGTTTCACCAGAGAGCGGGCATTTTATCACAATCCCCAAAGCGGAGTGATTTTGTACTTCGTCCACTTTGCGAGGCGCTACGCAAGAACGCAATGTGGCCGTCGAGCGACGGATTGGCCTGTGGCAGCATGAGGTTAAAAAGGAGAAAGAGCATGGAAGAAGAGGATGAGGAGCTGCTGCCGCGCGAAAAACTGCTGCGCTATGGCGTCACCCTGTTAAAAGACGATGAACTATTGGCGCTCTTTTTACGTACCGGAACGCCCGGAAAAACGGTATTTACGCTGGCAAAAGAGCTGATAGCACATTTCGGTTCGCTGTACGGTTTATTGACCGCCGACCTGGCGCAGTTTAAGCACGTTGAGGGAATAGGCGTGGCGAAATATGCCCAGCTGAGGGGCATTGCTGAACTTGCCCGCCGTTTTTACAATGTCCGCATGGAGAAGGAAGATCCGATCCTGACGCCAGAAATGACGCGTGAATTCCTGCAAAGCCAGTTAACCGATATTGAACGCGAGATCTTTATGGTGATCTTTGTCGATAACAGAAATCGGGTGCTGAAACATAGCTGTCTCTTTGCGGGCACGTTGAGCCACGTTGAGGTGCATCCGCGTGAAATTGTGCGGGAAGCGATAAAAGTGAATGCAGCGGGCGTGATCCTCGCGCATAATCACCCCTCTGGCTGTGCAGAACCGAGCAGAGCGGACAAAGAAATCACCGAACGCATTATCAAATGCTGTCAATTCATGGACATTCGTGTGCTGGACCATCTGATAATTGGCCGCGGTGAGTACATTTCTTTCGCAGAACATGGCTGGATTTAGGCTATTTCTCGCGATCCATCGGGATCTTTGTCTGTTCGGGACTTGAGCACACCGCCGAGTCAGCGTATACTACGCCACCTTTGAGAATCTCGGGTTTGGCATTTGGGCCTGGCAATCGAGAGTTCACTTAGAACTATGCGATGACCGGGCTGTAAAGCCTGACGAGGCGCCGATACCCCATACGAAGCTCGAGCTAATTTGATTTTTGGAGAATAGACATGTCCCGAGTCTGCCAAGTTACTGGCAAGCGTCCGGTGACCGGTAACAACCGTTCCCACGCACTGAACGCGACTAAACGCCGTTTCCTGCCGAACCTGCACTCTCACCGTTTCTGGGTTGAGAGCGAGAAGCGTTTTGTCACCCTGCGCGTATCTGCTAAAGGTATGCGTGTAATCGATAAGAAAGGCATCGATACAGTTCTGTCCGAACTGCGTGCCCGTGGCGAAAAGTACTAAGTACTTAAAGAGGAAATAAATCATGGCTAAAGGTATTCGCGAGAAAATCAAGCTGGTTTCTTCTGCTGGTACAGGTCACTTCTACACCACCACGAAGAACAAACGTACTAAGCCGGAAAAACTGGAACTGAAAAAATTCGATCCAGTTGTACGCCAGCACGTACTGTACAAAGAAGCTAAAATCAAATAATTTTAGTCTCCTTGTATCGAAAAACCCCGCAACTGCGGGGTTTTTTGCATTCTGAATCTCAACGGAGGAACCATGCCTGAATTACCTGAGGTAGAAACCAGCCGTCGCGGCATTGAGCCCCATCTGGTCGGCGCAACGATTCTTCACGCGGTGGTCCGCAATGGACGTCTGCGCTGGCCGGTGTCCGATGAGATCCATGCCCTGAGCGATAAACCCGTCCTTAGCGTACAGCGGCGCGCGAAATACCTGCTGCTGGAGCTGCCCGACGGCTGGATTATTATCCACCTGGGAATGTCCGGGAGCCTGCGCATTCTTACCGAAGAACTGCCTGCGGAAAAGCATGACCATGTCGATCTGGTGATGAGCAACGGCAAAGTGCTCCGTTACACCGACCCACGGCGCTTTGGCGCGTGGCTGTGGACGAAGGAGCTGGAAGGGCACAACGTGCTGGCGCATCTGGGCCCGGAGCCGCTCTCAGACGCGTTTAACGCGGAATACCTCAAGGCGAAGTGTGCGAAGAAGAAAAGCCCGATTAAGCCCTGGCTGATGGATAACAAGCTGGTGGTCGGCGTGGGGAATATCTACGCCAGCGAATCGCTGTTTGCGGCCGGGATCCATCCCGATCGGCTGGCCTCTTCGCTGTCTGCGCAGGAGTGCGAGCTGCTGGTCCGGGTGATTAAAGCCGTATTACTTCGCTCGATTGAGCAGGGCGGGACAACGTTGAAGGACTTCCTGCAAAGTGACGGCAAGCCGGGCTATTTTGCCCAGAAGCTGCAGGTATATGGCCGTAAAGGCGAACCGTGCAGAGTCTGCGGCACGCCCGTTATTGCCACGAAGCACGCCCAGCGCGCCACGTTCTACTGCCGTCAGTGCCAGAAATAGGGTTACTTTAGCTTTTCCATCAGTGCCTGGTGGACGTTAGTCGGCAGGAAATGGGTGACGTCGCCGTGATGACGCGCCACCTCTTTTACCAGCGTAGAAGAGATAAACGACCACTCTTTAGAGGGCATCAGGAACACGCTCTCCAGCTCCGGCATCAGGTGGCGGTTCATGTGCGCCAGCTGCATCTCATACTCGAAGTCTGCCACCGCGCGTAAACCACGGATAAGAATGTTTGCCTGCTGAGCGCGGGCAAAGTTAGCCATCAGGTCGCTAAACCCGACCACCTCAACATTCGGCAGGTGCGAAATGGCATCGGTGGCGAGCTGTACGCGCTCGTTGAGGTCAAACATCGGCTTTTTGCTGGGGCTTGCGGCAATGGCCAGGATCACCTTGTCGAACATGCACGCCGCACGGGTGATGATATCAAGATGACCGTTGGTGATCGGATCGAAGGTACCCGGATAAATCGCTTTTGTGCTCATGGCTCACGTTTTCTCTGAGTAGCCGCGGCAGAGCGCCCACAGCTCGGTGTATTTGTTGAAAGTATACTGGGCATTCACTACTGCGAGTAACCAGCCCTGCTTACCGTCCAGCACGCCACCACGCAGCAGCAGCGTTTTCAGAAACGCGCCCAGCGTGTGGGTGAAGATACCCGTCAGCGAGGCTTTCTTGCCGCGCTGGTGGCGCTCCTGCGCCCATGCGGTGGCATAGTTGAGCTGTTTACGCTGGAAGCTCGCGAAATCACGGCAGGTCAGGTGCAGCAAATCGCCCGTCAGGGGGATGACCTGTGCACTATTGCAGCTCAGGGATTCATGGACCAGATTATCGTTGTACTGATACCGCTCGCGCTCGTAAAGGCGCATCACGCGGTCAGGATACCAGCCACTGTGGCGCATAAATCGGCCAAGGAAGTAGTTGCGGCGGGCAATGCTGTATACGGCGCCAGGCTGGGGCGAAGAAAGCACTGCCTGAATGGCCTGCTGAAGTTCTGGCGTGATGCGCTCGTCGGTGTCGAGCATCAGGACATAATCACCTGTGGCATACCCCTGCGCGCGCTGGCGCTGGATGCCGTAGCCTTGCCAGTCAGCGTCGACAAAGACTTTTGCGCCCGCTGCCCGGGCAATGTCTACCGTGTTGTCCGTACTTCCGGAGTCAAGAATGACTATTTCGTCAGCCCAGGCAACCGACGCCAGGCAATCCGGAAGCAGGTCGGCGGCGTTTTTGGCGATCATGACGACCGACAGACGCGTTGACATTAGTGGCTCCGCTGGGGCAGATAAGGTTGCAGAAGCTGCAGCAGTCGGGTCAGGGCGCCCTGGTTCTGGTGCAGCACTTCGACGGCATGGCGACCGTACCACAGGCGATAATCTTCGTCAGTCAGAAGGGTTGATACCTCTTTAACCACCGAATCCGCATCGGTCACGGTAATTAAACCATCGGCCTGCTGTAATTTCGCGCAGATATCTTTGAAGTTAAACGTGTGCGGCCCCATCAGCACCGGAATGGCGTGGGCTGCCGGCTCCAGCGGGTTATGACCGCCGCGCTCGACCAGGCTGCCACCGACAAACGCGAGGTCAGCGATTCCGTAAAGCAACATCAGCTCGCCCATCGTATCGCCAATCACGACCTGGGTGCTGCCGGAAGGGATTTCACCGCTGCTGCGCAGCGTGAAGCTGAAGCCGCCTTTCTGCACCATTTCACGGGCATCCTTAAAACGCTCCGGATGGCGAGGCACGAGGATCAGCAGTAAATCAGGGAATTTTTCCAGCAGCTTGCGGTGAGCCTGCAGGATGATCTCTTCTTCGCCATCATGGGTACTGGTCGCAATCCAGACCTGACGACGCGGGGCCCACTGGCGACGCAGTGTGATCGCACGGGCGGCGAGTTCAGGCGTGACGGAAATATCGAATTTAAGGCTGCCCGTTACCGCAAGCTGGTTGCGTTTCAGGCCTAGCGCGATGAAGCGCGCCGCATCTTCTTCATTCTGCGCCGCAATCAGGGTAATTTTGCTTAGCAGGCGGCGCATAAATTTACCCAGCTTGCCGTAACCCTTCGCCGAGCGCTCTGAGAGGCGCGCGTTGGCAATGACCAGCGGGATTTTACGGGCATGCAGAGCGGAAATCATGTTCGGCCACAGCTCGGTTTCCATCACAATCACCAGCTTCGGGCGCACGGTGTTGAGGAAACGATTCATGGCGCAGGGTAGATCGTAAGGCAGATAAACGTGCTGCACGTCTTTGCCGAAAGCGGATAACGCGCGCTCCGAGCCGGTTGGCGTCATCGTCGTGACGATGATTGGCAGCGACGGGTAACGGTGACGCAGGGCGCGAACCAGCGGGATCGCCGCCAGCGTTTCACCGACAGAAACGGAATGCAGCAAAATACCGTCCGGTACGACTTTATTGCGGCAGAAGCCGTAGCGTTCAGCCCAGCGTTTACGATACGCAGGCGCTTTCCGGCTACGAAGCAACAGTCTCAGCCACACCAGTGGCTGAATGATGTACAGCAGAGCGGTATACAACAATTCCAAGCGATTATCCGTTTTTTTAGTTTCGGCGGGCAAATTCTAAGCATTTAGGCCAGGTAAAGCTATCTCTTATGCCAGATACCGTTTCAAACGGAAATAACGTCGACCCAGCCGCCAGCGCAGACGCGGACTTTTTGCACTTTTCCAGATGAGTTTCCAGATGCCTGTTTCGAAGAACTCTTTAATAATCATTGATTTCTTCTTCTCATCCTTCATGTTGTCGAAGGTGTGAATAATGCCCAGCCCCTCTTTGGCAATTTGCCAGTGGCAGGCAGGGATCCCTTTTACTTTGTCCGGGTAACGCTGATTGATGGCATCGAGCATCTGCAGGATTTTCATGTAGTGACGCGCGGAGCGAATTAGCGTGTCGTCATTGTCCGGCATATGGGACACCGATGCAGAGTGAATGTAGTAGTCGTAATAACGTTCACTGGTGTACTGAACCCGCTCTGCCGCAAGCAGCACTTCGGTGGTCCACGGAATATCCTGATGGCGCAGGCCGGGTTCGAAATGGAAACTGTGTTGACGGATAAAGTCGTGGCGATAGATGTTCAACCAGGTGACGTGAAGGAATTTACGTGAATCCAGCGCCATTTTTAACCACGCAGGGCCAGTCATGACCCCTGTGGAAGCTAGTTTGTCTTCAGGGAAGATCGGGCGTGAGGGTTTCTTGTTGTTCTCCCAGACGTAGTTCCCGTTACAAGTGGCGACATCCAGATCCTGCGTGACGGCCATATCCAGCAGGCGCTGGTACATGCCGGGTTTAAAGACATCATCAATATCCGGGAAAGAGAGATATTGACCCGTCGCAACGGCCAGACCGGTGTTACGCGCTATGGATACGCCCTGGTTTTGCTGTTCTATAACCTGCATCTGCGGCAGTTTTTCTCGCCAGTTTTCGACGATCTCCATCGAGCGGTCAGTAGAGCCGTCATTGACAATAATGACTTCCATGCTGTCGATGCGTTGATTGACAAGGCAGGTAAAGAACTGATCCAGGAAAGCTTCACCGTTATAAACGGCAACCACCACGCTTAGCAATGGGGCAGAATTTTGCATAAGAAACCTGATTATTTTTGATTGTCGACCAGAGCAATATATTGCTGGCAAATGGCACTGATACCGAACGACGCGATGGTTGCATCGCCAACGACCGGCGGGGCGGTATAAATATCCGCCAGCGTTTTTGCCAGTGACGCGTCATTTAACTCTGCCAGCCCGCGCGCTAAGGCTCCGGTGAGGATTTCAGCAGGGCCTCCGGGGCAATTTGTACTGACCGGTGGCGTCTGACAGATAATGGCTTCGACCAGCACATTACCAAAACCTTCGCAGTCAGAACTTAACACTAAAAGGCGTGCCCCTTTAATCCAGGGATAGGGATTGGAATCGAACGGGCGGAAAACCGTTTTGTTTTCAATACCCAGCTCGGCTGCAAGCTGCTTGAGTTTGCGAATTTGAGCATCAGATCCATTGCCCATCATGACCAGCGTGGTGTCAATTTTACTCAGGGCGAACGCACGTAAGAGTCGGTCGTGGCGTTTGTGCTCATGGAAGCGGCCAACATGAATAATGTAATCCTTTCCCTGCATTTCGAAGGGCGCATCCGCCAGACGCTGAATTTCAGGAATATCGAAAGGATTATGGATAACCGCTTTGCGTCGAAGATTGAGCGCCAGCGTCTCGGAAAGATCTTTCAACACGGCGCCTGAGACGGCGACAACGTTGCGGTTTTCGTAGGTATGACGAATTTTAAGATGTTTAAACCAGCGCGAAAGTCCGCTGCGATGGCGAAGATAGGAAAACGAGAACATGCCGTGCACGCAGAACCAGACTTTGTCACGTTCCAGCGCGCGGCAGTGCGCCACAATGCGGTCTGTCTTGTGCAGGTGAGAGAACACCACATCAAATTTGCCGCTGCGCTCAGCTCGCTCAATCGCCTGATCAAGCAGTTGGGCGCGGCGTGGGATCTCCGTCAGCTTTCGCCACGGTTTTTTACATGTGTCCTGAACAACCTGATAATCGATGCCTTCCGGGATGGCGTAGTCGCACACTTTCCGCAGAGAGAATAGAGAGACCTGATGCCCCATTTCTATTAACCCGCGGGAGAGTGTAAGAACCGTTTTTTCGGCTCCTCCACCGGGTAAACCATCAATAATCATTAGGATGCGCATTTTTAATCCAGTAATTTTTGATAAAGCGTAATAAGCTGACTTGATAGTTTTTCGGGAGTGGCGTCTATTACACGTTCACGTGCCGCTCGTCCCATATTGTTATTTTTTTCCAGTGAAGGGATAGCGGCTACCGCTTCCTTCAATGTACTGATATCAAGTGCGTCACAATAAAATCCGTTCTGGCCTTGTTGAATAAATTCTGCACCACCGCAACTCTCTGAAGTAATGACGGGCAAGCCGCAGGCCATCGCTTCAAGAATGACGTTAGGAAAGGGATCATACAGCGTTGGCAACAGTAAACCATCGGATAGCTGATAAAAAGGCAGAGTTTCTTTTTGCATCCCCAGGAAACGAATTTGCCCCTCGCAGCCTAACGAACGGGCGAGGTCGCGATAACGACGTTCTGCTTTATCTTGCCCAACCACAATCAGCCAGGCAGATGTTCCAGCAATAGCGCGTATGGCGCTGGCTAATCCTTTTCGTTCAAACCCTGAGCCTACAAAACAGAAAACAACGGCATCGGCTGGCAAACCAAATTGTTGGCGCAAAATCGCACGCTGTGCTTCCAGGGCCGGAACGAAGCGGCTGGAATCAATTGAATTATAAATCACATGAATTTTCTTTGCGTCAATATCAAAGTCTTCAACGATTTCGCGTTTGATCATCTCCGCATTACAGATGACGGCTTTTAACTCAGGCGCCTGATACATTTCCCGTTCCGCACGCATCACATAGCGGTGATAGCGGTCATACATCAGCATTTGCGCGCGCCAGGCAGGTAAAATGCGCGCGCGCTGCAGCAGCCAGCGACGATGCACCCCATCACCCGCGCGATAAATATCACACCCCGGAATGCGCTCATGGCTTTGAACAATATCAAACTGCTGTTGCTGCCACAGCGCGCGCGCGGCCTGTGCAAATCCGCGTTCGCGACTGATGCGGCCCCATTTTTGAGGGTTACAAATGTGGATATGCCAGTCGTCTTGCTTCTCTCCCTGCCACTCACGCGTGATGACGTTGAGCTCAAGGTTCTGATTGCTCAGCGCGGTGAGAGCGCGCGAAACGAAGCGCTCCGCTCCGCCATCAGGGCGATACTTTTGGCGAACAATGGCCAGGCGATGGTGTTTCATGACAGGTATCTCCTTGCGGCGGAGACGACAGCATCAACGGGAATGGCGTCGAGATAGCGTTCTTTCGTTTTGGTATCAATGGCATCCGGATCGGGTAGCGGGCCGTAATCGCCGGCCCAGATCACTTCCCCTTTAACCTGCCACGGTGACCAGAACGTCAGTTTTGATGGACCAAACAATGCCACGCAGGGCGTTTGAAGCGCGGCGGCCATATGCATTGGAACGGAGTCAACGCCAATAAAAAGACACGCATGATCGATGAGTGAGGCCAGCTGGCGCAACGTTAGCTGGCCCGCCAGAGAGACGACCCCCGTCTTTGGCGAGGCGGCGAGAATGCGATCGATCATCGCCAGCTCTTTTTTATCCGGCCCCGCGGTGAGCACAACCTTATGACCCTCCTGCTGCAGTGCAGTAATGGTTTGCGCCATTTTGTCTTCGCTCCAGCATTTAAAGAACCAGCGGGACGTTGGCTGGATCACGATATAGCGCTCGCCCACACCCGTCTGCGTCAGTCTTTGACGGGCATAATCCCAGTCCTCTGCGGTGTAAGCCATGGTGACGGCAGGCTGCGGCGCGACAGGTAATGGCGTCAGAATGGAGAGATTCTGTTCGACCGTATGCAGGGATTTGTGGCCGTCGACAGAGACCAGATCGGTATGACAAAAACGCCAGAATGCACTGTTGCGTTTGTTAAACGCGAATCCGAGGCGAACGGGTGCGCCGGTAAAGCGGGTGACAATTGCGCTACGCCATTGATCGGCCAGGTTAATGACCAGATGATAATGCTGATTTCTTAACGCACACAGCAACTGCCACTCTTTTTGAAGATGCTTCAGCGTGCCCAGCTGCTTCCATTTACGATCGATTCCATAAATTGTACCGATCGCCGGATGCGCGGCGAGCATATCGCGCGTTTCTTCATACAGCAGGACATCAATCTGCGCCTGCGGCCATTTTTGACGTAACGAATCAATGACGGGAGTGGTCAGCAACATGTCGCCATGATGGCGGAGTTTGATAAGTAAAATGCGCAAATCAGGTGTGTCAGGTAAGTTATTCATCATCATCTTATCGGCGTTGTACTGATGGCAATTCTAATAGACCTGATAGCGACTTGCACTCTTTCTCCATAATCTCAGTAATTTCCCAGGAAGGGTTTACTCACGCTTTGGAGAGTGCGTAACATAGCGCTAACTTTCCTGTCTTGCGGACTCATTATGAACAAACCAGCGTTTATCATCACGATTGATACTGAGGGCGATAATCTCTGGCAAAATCACCGCGTCATTAAAACGGAAAACGCGCGCTATCTGGCGCGGTTCCAGGCGCTTTGTGAGCGTTTCGGTTTTAAGCCCGTGTGGCTGACCAATTACGAGATGGCGATCGAGCCCGTTTTCATCGAATTCGCCAGGGACGCGATCGCCCGCGGTCAGAGCGAGGTGGGGATGCACCTTCACGCATGGAATAGCCCGCCGGAACACGATCTCACGGGAGACGACTGGCGCTGGCAGCCTTATCTGATTGAATTTTCGGATGAGGTGATGCGCGAGAAAGTGCTGTTTATGACCCGCCTGCTGGAAGAGACATTCCAGACCAAAATGTTAAGCCACCGTGCCGGACGTTGGGCATTTGACAGTCGCTACGCAAAATTGCTCGTTGAGCTGGGTTACCAGGTGGATTGCTCCGTGACGCCGCGGGTGAACTGGCGCAACGCGAAAGGTGCGCCGCAGGGTAATGGCGGAACGAATTATCAGCATTTCCCCGACCATGCCTATTTTATGGATTTAGATAATATTTCCCGGGCGGGCAATAGCCCATTACTCGAAGTGCCGATGAGCATTCAGTATAAACACCCGGCGTGGTTGAACACGATCAAACAGGGTTACGACAGGCTTCGCGGTAAATACCGCTCACCCTCGGTCAACTGGCTAAGACCTTCCGGTGGGAATGCGGCGCAGATGATTCAAGTTGCACAGCAATGCCTGTCTCAGGGAAGTGATTACGTGGAGTTTATGCTTCATTCGTCGGAATTTATGCCTGGCGGAAGCCCCACGTTTAAAGATGAGGCGGCGATCGAAGGGTTGTATCAGGATTTAGAAACGCTCTTTAGCTGGTTGTCTGATAAGACGGTAGGAATGACGCTGGCGGAGTTTTATCAATACAGGAAAAAATAATGCCCGCCTCGCGGGCATTATCATTAACGTAGCCTGGTTTGCGAAAAAGGTGTACTCAGCGCAAACACGGTGACAAAGAAGATTAAGGCCTCTGAACTCAATAGTATTACGTCCGTCAGGCCGTAGAGTAATAAAAGAAGCATGGTCGTCAGCAGCAGGCCATTTCTGTTCTTAAGTGCGTAAGCGAACATCGATATATAGGAAAAGACTAATATCGCTAGCCCGGGGATCCCTTGCAGTGAATATTTTTCAATAAACTCATTGTGCAGATGCACTTTGATAAACTCGAGTGCGGCCGCGAGATGTGGATGCCCATTTTTTACATATTGCTGTGTCCAAACTTCGCGCTCTTCAACAGACTGCCCCAAAGGATGGGCAAGTCCGTTTTGAATACCCACACTCCACATAGAGAAACGAGCGCCCAGTGAGGTTGCATCATATCCTTGTTGATAACTTTCAACTTCAGCTTGAGTTTGTTGTATCTTTGGTAAAATTAATGGTTTGTAGCTAACGATAACAATACCCGCCACAATACAGAAGAAAATCAGCGTTGATTTAAGGTGTATTCTTCTGAAGTGGTAGAGCGTGAGTACAATCGCCAGGATCAAATATAATCCCATTGCGGCACGCGTGCCCGTTAGAAGAATGACGAAATAAGATATTAAGATGATGAGTCCTGCGGCTACATACAGTTTTATATTTTTCTGTAGATAAAGGCTGTATACAAACGCCAGTGACAGTACAGAGTAAACATAGGCCGACACGGTTGCACGGTTTATGGCCATCTCGATACGCCCCATACCCTGTGATGCCTGCCATAAGCCATAGCCAGTTGCAAGTATAAACCCTACGCCAGAGGCATATAAAAAATACTTCTGGAAGGATGCTTGATCAATGTAAGACTTAAACCGGTCAAGATAGAATATAAGAATGCTCGCCAGGATCAATTTCTTACTTGCACCGAGATAATCGCTATAAACGTTCAGGCCTTCGCTATGATATTCATACACCAGATACCAGACAAGATTAAGCAGCCCAATTAATAGCATCGGCAATGCTATAGAAAAAGGACGCACTGTGATTTTTTTATATTCGCATGCTAAGCCGATAATGCTGGCATAAATTGCAATATAGAAAAACTCTCGCTGCTTACCTGAACTCAGCAGCGCCAGCGCAAGCGAAATAAGGCTCAAAATCAGCGTCAGCTGATAAAGCCGCAGTTTTACTTTTTCCATAATGCCTCAATGACCCTTTTTTTGTAGCTAAAACGTACATCTCTGGAGAAAAAGAAAGAGAGAGAATAAAGTGCATTGACCCGCTGTTTAACCAGTTTGAGTTGCAGGTCAGTCAGATGCTGCCGATGGTTACTGTAGATATCAAACCAGTGACAATTAACAAGATGCTTAAAAGAACGAGGGAATGTTTTTTCCATTTGCAATGTGCATTCAACCAGCGTAGCGATTTTACTGGCGTCGAGACGACTCGATAAACTTTCGCTACGTTTGATGTAATAGTAATGGCCCTGGCGTTGATAGCAGATTTTTTCTGCCTGCATGAGCATGGCAGGAAATACCGCAAAGTCTTCGTAACAGACCATCGATGGAATGGAATTGCTCACGTACAATTTCCGATGAATAAATTGCCCGATGAGATGTGCCTGAAAATCTTTGTGCTGCAGGAACCGCTTTATTGCCTCATGTTGTGACAAAGCAACCGGAGAGAACCCCTGCCAGTCAGCTGTAATTTTTTTGGTGTCGCGAATTTCCAGCAGGCGCGTCAGTAGCATATCAGGGCGCTCTGATTTGAGAAACGCCACAGCGTCCCTGATGCTGCCCGGTTTCATCCGGTCATCGCTATCCAGCATGGTAATATATTCACCTGAGGCCAGCGAGAGGGCACTGTTTCGAACATGACCTACGTTACGGTACTCGACGTATCGGGATTGCGCATTCGGAAGCATTGGCAGCCACGCTTCAATAATATCCTGCGTTGAGTCATTGGAACTGTCGTTAAAGATAATGATCTCTACATCATCGCCCGCACCTTCAATCGCGTTTTGCAGGCTTTCTAACGTAGTGTGAAGCGTATCTTTGGCGTTATGCGCGGCAATAATGATGCTAAGAAAAGCCATAATAATCAGTTTTCCTGAGCATCAAAGGAGTATGCAGTTGCGTTAATTGTTGGTAACTCGCAAATAAAATTTTTGAGTTCACGTAGCGCTTCGTCTGTTACAGCGAAGAGTTCTTCCCGGCTCTGTGAGAAGTAATATCGTGTTTCAAAAACATATGAGCAAATGTTGTCATCATTACCAATCAGCAATACGTTGCCCAGAGGACGCTGTTCATAGTGGCAACAAGGCCCGAACAGTAAAATTACCGGCACGTCGACCGCATCGGCAATGTAGACATTCCCCGAGTCAGACGCGATATAGCAATCCATTTTAGAAATGGCCCACGGCAGCTCTTCAAGCGAGATTTTGCCAATCAGGTTAATAAAGTTGGGTAGTTCACCATAAGCGCGGGTGATGTCATCCATCCACGATTGTTCATTCGGGGCGCCAAACACATAAAACTCGCAGGGCAGGTCGGCGAGACGATCGGCAATTTGCTTCCAGATGACCGGCGGAACGGTTTTCGCTTTATTTCCCGCGGCTACGCTGATGCCAATGCGGATCACGCCGGGTTTATCGAGGATTGCCGGATAGGTCGCCGGTTTGAAAAGCGGCTTTGTGGCGTGCTTTGGCGAGTCTTTCCAGGTTAAGGTGCGATCGGCCAGTTTGAGATAGTTCGTGACCGACAGCGTCTTTCTGCCGTGTTCAACAGTGCCGTCTGCCGTTGCATAGAAAATACCGTGATACCATCTTCGCGTGTAAGTGCTTAAAAACTGTTTGTTTTTAGCGTTACATACGGAGGCGAAAAAGAGGTTCACGCTGTTGGGTTGCAGGAGATAGACATTGTCATAGCGGTTCATGATCCGGCAGGCAAAGACCAGCTTTCGCCACAGGTTACGCTTATGCTGCTCGATAAAAAAAATCTTATCGATCGTCTCATCATGCTTTGACAGCGCACCCACGCTACGACTGATGAGCACGTCGCTTTTTTGCAGGTATGCCAGAAGGGGCGTTGCATTAACAAAATCGCCGATTTTTGCTGTCTGAATGACCAGGTTTTTACCTGTCTCTTTGCGGAACAGCTTCCGGATAAGCTTCACCGGAAAGAGTAAAATCAGCAGAAATACGTAACTCATGCGTTAGATATCCCTGTTGGAAAGCCAACGGCTGCCCTGTAAAAATGAAAAAATAGCATCTGCGCTGATATCCTTCGTTTGCTGGGTCGGGCTGACCATCTGATGCTGGTTTTTGCCGTAACCCCCGATCAATCCAGGATCGGTCGGACCAAAAATCGTAATATTCGGACGATCCAGCGCCGCGGTTAAATGGCTTAAACCTGTATCAACGGAAACAACAGCATTCGCTCCCGCCAGCTGCGCTGCAACCTGCGCCAGCGTGAGTTTCGGCAATACTTCGACGTGTGAAAAGCCTGCTGCCAGACGCTCTGCACGCTGCCGCTCATGTTCGGCACCCCACGGGAGTTTAATATGGATGTCGGTGGGTTGCATTAGTTCAATCAGGCTTCGCCAGTGCGATTCCGGCCAGTGTTTATCGTCGCGCGTTGTGGCATGCAGGAAGACAAGATAAGGCTGAGCACAGGGATCTGTATTGCGCAAAAAGTGCTGCGCAATGGCGTAGTCGCCCTGGGTTTCCGGTTTCGCGTAGCCCAGGCTTTTTGCAAACAGCTCGCGGGTACGTTCGACGGCGTGCTGCTGCTTTGCGATGTGGTGTCGACGATTATAGAACAGGCTCGCCAGCGGTTCGCGGGCGGTGTGCCAGTCCATGCCGTGTTTTACGCCGTGTGCCAGACGCGTCACCAGCGCGGCGCTTTTCACCAGCCCCTGGGCGTCGATGATAGCGTCGTAATGCTGTACCTGCACCGCCTCACGGAAGGCCTTGCGTTCGGCTTTAATCGGCGCGGAGAACCACGCTTTGCGCCAGCGGCGAATCGCCACCGGGATCACGCGGTCAACCGCTTCATGCCAGGTGGGGATCTGCGCGAAGCCTTCTTCCACCACCCAGTCAAAACGAATGCCGGGAATGGCCCGCATAGCGTCCGTCAGTGACGGGAGCGTATGCAGAACATCGCCCATCGAAGAGGTTTTAACGATCAATACCCGCATTCGTTATCCTTCTTCGCTCAACAGCAGTTCGTTAAGCTCTTCGAGAACGCGCTCTGGCGTAATGTCGATCAGGCTCTGATGGTAGCCTTCTGCGGCATCGCCCTTGCGAACTTTATGGTAGCCCGTGATCAGGCGGATGACGCGCGCTTTATGAGAAAGCGGGGGCGTGAAGTCCGGGCTACTTGGGCCATACAGCGCCACCAGCGGGCGGTTGAGCGCGGCAGCGACGTGCATCAGGCCCGAATCGTTACTGACCACAGCCTTACAGGCGGCAATCAGAATAACCGCCTGTTCAAGCTGCGTTTCTCCCGCCAGGTTGCGGCACCAGGCCTGCTGTTCATTACTGAGCGTCGCGAGAATTTCGTTGCCTGCCTCGTGGTCCTTTGCCGAACCGAACAGGACAATCTGGTAGCCTTCGTCAATCAGCTGTTTCGCCAGCTCCGCATAGTGGTAGTGCGGCCAGCGTTTTGCCGGCCCGAACTCTGCACCGGGGCAGAAGCCAATCATCGGGCGTTCAGACGAAAGACCAAACGCGTTACAGGTCTGGGATTTTTCACCGTCGTTGACCTGAAGCTGTGGCCAGAGCAGCGGCTGCGGCAGATCTTTCGCACTGCGCATCACGCCTTTGTCGTAGGCCAGCGCCACATAGCGCTCCACCATCAGCGGCCATGCCTCTTTATCCAGCACCCGCGCATCGTTCAGCAGGCCGTAGCGCATTTCACCGCGCCAGCCGGTGCGATGTGGAATACCCGCAAAAAAAGGCACCAGGGCGGATTTAAAGGAGTTTGGCAGGACATACGCCCGATCGTAGCGCTTCTCGCGCAGGCTATGGCCGAGTTTACGGCGTTCGCCAATTTCCAGCGCCCCGTGGCCAAGCGGCATCGGGATCGCCTCGTTCACTTCCGGCATACGCGACAACAGCGGACGGCACCATGCGGGTGCCATCACGTCGATTATCGCCTGGGGATAACGCGCCTTGAGCGTGCGATAGAGACTTTGCGACATCATCATGTCGCCCACCCATGACGGGCCGATCACCAGAATCTTCATACTTACGCGTCGCGGTTCAGCCAGGCCATATATTCCGTTACGCCTTCGGCAACGGTCTTGAACGGCTTGTCGTAGCCTGCGGCGCGCAGGTTGGTCAGATCGGCCTGGGTGAACGCCTGATAACGGCCTTTCAGCTTGTCAGGGAACGGAATGTACTCGATGCTGCCTTTTTTGTGATACGCCAGCGTTGCGTCAGCCACGGCCTGGAAGGACTCCGCGCGGCCGGTACCCAGGTTGAAGATGCCGGATACGCCGTTTTCCCAGAACCACAGGTTCACTGCGGCAACGTCGCCCACGTAAACGAAGTCGCGCTTAAAGCCGTCGCTGCCTTCGAACAGTTTCGGGCTTTCACCGTTATTCAACTGGGTGTTCAGGTGGAACGCCACGCTCGCCATGCTGCCTTTGTGGCCTTCGCGCGGTCCGTAGACGTTGAAATAACGGAAGCCGACGATCTGCGAGTTCGCTTCTGGCAGCACCTGACGCACGTACTCGTCGAACAGGAATTTGGAGTAACCGTAGACGTTCAGCGGCTGCTCGTACTCGCGAGATTCGATGAAGTCAGAGGTGCGGCCGCCGTAGGTTGCCGCGGAAGAGGCATACAGGAACGGAATTTCACGCTCCAGGCAGTAGTGCAGGATCTCTTTGGAGTACTGATAGTTGTTGTCCATCATGTACTTACCGTCCCACTCGGTGGTGGAAGAGCACGCACCTTCGTGGAAGATGGCTTCGATCTCGCCGAACTCTTCGCCTGCCATAATCTGGATAAGGAAGTCTTCTTTATCCATGTAGTCAGCGATGTTCAGATCCACCAGGTTGACGAACTTGGTGCCGTCTTTCAGGTTGTCAACCACCAGGATGTCGGTGATGCCTTTGTCATTGAGAGCCTTAACAATATTGCTGCCGATAAAGCCCGCGCCGCCGGTAACGATGATCATAACTGTAACCTTTGAAGTGTGGAGCCCGGGGACAATCCCGGACGCTAATGTCTCTATCATATCATTAGTATGGCTGCCCTTCAGCCATTCACCTTCACAGCGCAGGGGTACGCGTGATTTATGCTGCAAAAACGACAAGAGATGACGTGTCATCTCGTCATGAACTATAGGTTTGGGTAATATGTCCCGAAATTTGCCGAGTCTGGAGAATTGCAATGCGTGGTGATTTTTACAAACAGTTAAACAGCGACCTCGAGACCGCACGTGCGGAAGGGTTGTTCAAGGAAGAGCGTATTATCACGTCTGCCCAGCAGGCGGACATCACCGTTGCCGACGGCAGCCATGTGATCAACTTTTGTGCGAACAACTATTTAGGTCTTGCGAATCACCCTGAGCTGATTGCCGCTGCAAAAAACGGCATGGACACCCACGGTTTCGGCATGGCCTCCGTACGCTTTATCTGCGGTACGCAGGACAGCCACAAGCAGCTTGAGCAAAAGCTGGCGAGCTTCCTCGGAATGGAAGACGCGATTCTGTACTCCTCCTGCTTTGACGCCAACGGCGGTCTGTTTGAGACCCTGCTTGGAGCAGAAGATGCCATTATCTCCGACGCCCTGAACCACGCCTCCATCATCGACGGCGTACGCCTGTGTAAAGCGAAGCGTTTCCGCTACGCCAACAACGACATGGTCGAGCTGGAAGCGCGCCTGAAAGAGGCTCGTGAAGCGGGTGCTCGCCACGTGCTGATCGCCACCGACGGCGTGTTCTCCATGGACGGCGTGATCGCCAACCTGAAGGGCGTTTGCGACCTGGCGGATAAATACGACGCGCTGGTGATGGTTGATGACTCTCACGCGGTCGGTTTTGTCGGCGAAAACGGCCGCGGTTCCCACGAATACTGTGACGTGATGGGCCGCGTGGACATCATCACCGGTACGCTGGGCAAAGCGCTCGGCGGCGCGTCCGGCGGCTATACCGCCGCGCGTAAAGAGGTGGTCGAGTGGCTGCGTCAGCGCTCCCGCCCGTATCTGTTCTCCAACTCCCTGGCGCCGGCGATTGTTTCTGCCTCCATCAAAGTGCTGGAGATGGTGGAGTCCGGCGCTGAGCTGCGCGACCGCCTGTGGTCCAACGCCCGTCTGTTCCGTGAAAAAATGAGCGCCGCAGGGTTTACCCTGGCCGGTGCTGACCACGCGATCATTCCGGTGATGCTGGGCGATGCGGTCGTCGCGCAGCAATTTGCCCGCGAGCTGCAGAAAGAAGGGATTTACGTCACCGGGTTCTTCTTCCCGGTGGTGCCAAAAGGTCAGGCGCGTATCCGCACCCAGATGTCTGCGGCGCATACGCCTGAACAAATTGAACGTGCGGTGGAAGCCTTTACCCGCATCGGCAAACAGCTGGGCGTAATTGCCTGAGGACGTGTGATGAAAGCGTTATCCAAACTGAAAGCGGAAGAAGGGATTTGGATGACCGACGTGCCGGAGCCGGAAGTCGGTCATAACGATCTGCTGATCAAAATTCGTAAAACCGCCATCTGCGGTACTGACGTTCACATCTACAACTGGGACCAGTGGTCGCAGAAAACCATTCCGGTACCGATGGTTGTCGGTCACGAATATGTCGGTGAAGTGGTGGGTATCGGCCAGGAAGTGAAAGGCTTCCAAATTGGCGATCGCGTCTCCGGTGAAGGCCATATTACCTGCGGCCACTGCCGTAACTGCCGCGGCGGGCGTACTCACCTGTGCCGTAATACCATTGGCGTGGGCGTAAACCGCCCGGGCTGCTTCGCGGAATACCTGGTGATCCCGGCGTTTAACGCGTTCAAAATCCCGGACAATATCTCTGACGATCTGGCCTCCATCTTCGACCCGTTCGGCAACGCGGTGCACACGGCGCTCTCCTTCGACCTGGTCGGTGAAGACGTGCTGGTCTCCGGCGCGGGCCCAATCGGCATTATGGCGGCAGCGGTGGCGAAGCACGTGGGCGCGCGCAACGTTGTGATCACCGACGTGAACGAATACCGTCTGTCGCTGGCGCGCAAAATGGGCGTCACCCGTGCGGTAGATGTCTCGAAAGAGAGCCTGACCGACGTGATGGAAGAGCTGGGCATGACCGAAGGTTTTGACGTTGGCCTGGAGATGTCCGGCGCGCCGCCGGCGTTCCGCACCATGCTCGACACCATGAATCACGGTGGCCGTATCGCGATGCTGGGTATTCCGCCGTCAGACATGTCTATCGACTGGAACAAAGTCATCTTCAAGGGGCTGTTCATCAAGGGCATCTATGGCCGCGAGATGTTCGAGACCTGGTACAAGATGGCAGCGCTGATCCAGTCCGGTCTGGATCTGTCCCCGATTATTACTCACCGCTTCTCCATCGATGAGTTCCAGCAGGGCTTCGACGCTATGCGTTCCGGCCAGTCAGGGAAAGTGATCCTGAGCTGGGATAAGTAATCAAAAAGGGGCCTGAGGCCCCTTTTTTCATTGATTCTTTTTCTCTTCGTCCGTCAGGTAACGCACCTTGCGGGTGTAGTCCTGGCCTTTGAACAGCAGTTTGTTATCCGGCGATTCAAGATACTTCTGCCATTCGGAGAGAGGGAAGCCGCCGTGCGCGCCAATCACCTCTTTCGGTACAACGGCTTCCTGACCACCGATCTTCTTGGAGACCGGCCAGTTCATCCAGTCGCCCAGGTTAACCGTTTTTAGATCCAGCATGTCCAGCAGCGCGGCGAGGGGCAGCTGATCGGTCGGCGGCTGCGTGTCGTCCATCAGCTCCCAGGTATCCTGGAACAGCGTCAGCCACAGCGGGCAGATACGGCGCCAGGTTTTTTTTGTTGCCGCGAGAAACGCGCCGTTAACGTGATCGACCAGATACGGGCGCACCGTCTCCTTGTAATATGCCGGCACTTTCTCCGCTGGCGCACCGTCCAGCTTGGCAATCATTTTGCCCTGACGGAAGCTGGAGTAGATATGCATATCGGCCATGTTGATCTCAGGCATTTTCAGCAGGTTGAGATCGGAATCGATCATCAATACGCCTTCACCGCGCGCCTGCAGCGGGGCGTTAAGCTTCACCAGACGGCTGAGGTAGATCTGCTTATAGCGGTAACCTTCCTCACGAACCGGAAGGTTAAGCGTCACTACGCGTGTTTTCGGCGGCAGTACCCCAAAGGCGGATTCAGGCTGATCGCTGACGATGACGATTTCGCTCACCCCGGTGGCATAGCGTTCCGCGAAGGTGGCAGAGAGTAATGCTTCTTCGACGAAATCTGCGCCGGTACACGGAATCACAATAGAATCCACCGCAGCAAGCGCGCCCGTCACGGGCAGAGAGCTGTAAGGAATGTTGTGTCGCCCGGTGATATGACGATAGCGAGCATTAAGAAATTTAAACATAGTTATCTCGTTTGGTTAGTGCGCGCCAAGCACGGCTTCGACACCGCTGACATAGTTTTCGATGGCATAGGTATGACAGACGTTCTGGTATGCGGCCGCAGCCAGTCGAGCCCGCAGGTCCGCATCTGACCAGATATTGTCCAAATGCTGTGCAAGCTGTGAAACATCGCTCCAGGGGAATAGCAGCCCTGTCGAATCATGATTAATCAATTCCGCCGTGCCGGTCACCTGAGAGCCAATCACGGGGATATTGAGAAGCATCGCTTCCAGCACCACGCGCGGCAGCCCTTCGCTTTTTGAGGCGAGAATAAAGGCGTCAAACGTAGCGAGGTAATCAAAGGGGGTATTCTGAAAACCGGTGAAGATGACGCGGGATTCAATTCCCAGCGCTCGGGCCTGTTCCGCTAAAGCGCGGCGTTCGGCACCTTCGCCGACCAGCACCATTTTCCATTTCGCCTGGGGATGCTTCTGGCTGAACTGTGCCAGCGCCTCCAGCGTGTGGTGGTTGGCTTTGCGAGGGATTAACGACCCGATACTGCCGAACACAAACGTGTCGTCATCAATGTTCAGGCGCTGGCGCATCGCGCGTCGGTCAGGTAAAGGCTGGTGGATGTCGATGGCATTATTGACCGTCGTACACAGTTCGGGCCGGACGCCATGCTCTAGCAACACGCGTTCAACGCCGTGCGAGACCGCGATGATTTTTGTGGCATGGGCATTCACCAGTTTCACCAGCGGTGGGGTCAAAACAGGTTCAATGCGGCAGTGCTGGATCAACCGCGCCTGCAGGTTCGCTGCCGCCAGATAGCCTTCCTCGTTTGAGCCCGGCTGGTTATTCATATAGAGCGTATCGAAACCGCCCTGCGTGAAAAGGGTTTCGATTTTGCTGACGTTAGGCCTGATGCGCCACATGATATCCACATGACGTGTAAATGCCTTGCGGGCGCCGCGTGAGAAAAACAGCAGGCTACGTCCCGCTTCCTTCAGCAATTTGGCCCAGACCGGCTGCTGGCGTTGAGGGATCACGATGAGTGGGATGCCGATGCCGTTGAGCACCTGGCCAATCGTCTCACCTTCAGCACGACTATAATCACTGTAAAAACAACAGGTAATATCGAATTTATCGCGATTAATTCGCTTCAGGAGCTCAAGCATACTGTTGGTGCCTCCCCCCCATTCTTTACCCGTATCCAGGAGGAGAATTTTACTTTTGTGCGGCATGTCTGAATCCGTGTGCTACCCTTCAACTGACTGCATTATAAAGAATCTGTTGAAATAAAATAGATTTTTCTATTTTATTGCGCTTCAGGATTAGACAACATTTCAAACGTGCTTATTTGAAAAGTGTGATTCAGGACTTTAATCGTCTCTACTCATTTATATAGTATTAATAATATTAATTTAGGCTGCTATTGAAAGTGGGAAAATGTTTAAAATAACGGTCTGCTTATTAACGTTTAATTCTGAAAGATTATTGCACGATGTTATCCCGCCTCTTTTGGAAATAGCGGATGAAATTGTCGTGGTCGATTCTGGCAGTACGGACAAAACACGATATATTTGTGAAAGCTTTGGCCTGCAACCCGTCTATAAAAAATTTGGCTGGCATGGCGAGCAGATGAACTATGCCATATCCTTAGCCAGCCATGACTGGGTCCTGTGCATCGACAGCGACGAAATTCTTGACCGGGAAACGGTTAATGCCGTTTTAACTTTAAAAGCGGGCGATGAGCCAGAGCCGGGAATGGCATGGCAAATTTGCCGCCACTGGTTTGTTCTGGGTGAGGAAGTCCGGACGATTTATCCTGTTTCATCTCCCGATTATCCTGTGCGTCTTTTTAACCGTAACCAGTCCCGGTTTAATAACCGACCGGTAGACGATCAGGTCGAAGGTTTTCTCCATTGTGAACGTATTCCGGGTTATGTAAAACATGATACGTTTCCCACGCTGCATGAGCTTTTTAACAAATTAAATTGTTATACAACCCGCCTGGTTCAATATCAAAAAATACGGCCCTCAATTGGGCGCGGCGTAATCAGCGCCATCGGGGCTTTTTTCAAATGGTATCTGTTTAGCGGTGCCTGGCGTAAGGGCAAAGTGGGGGTGGCAACGGGACTGTATGCCACAGCCTATAGCTTTTTGAAGTATTTCAAATCCTGGTATCAGCATCAGGAAAAAAAAGAGCCCGTTGCTAACGAGCAGACGGACTCTCAGATTGCGAAATAAGCGTCAGGCTTTCTTACCCCATCCCTGCCACTGCTGCTGGACGTATTTCACCAGCGTACTGTTACTGATGCTGTCTCCGATGACGGAGAAGAAGCGGGTTGCATAGACCGGTTCAAGCGGTTGCTTAGGTACACAGCGCTTCACGCCGCGGAACGGATTGCGCGGCGCTGTCGGGACAGGCTGCGCAGAATTTGGTGTAGAGGTATCCACCTGCGGCTCGTTCAGCAGATCGCTCGGACGCACCAGCGTGATATCGGCAGGCAAGGTCGGCAGCATCTGCTGCAGAACGCGAACGGTAGACGGGTGTGGGTGACCGATGGCGATGGCTGAGCCATTGCGGCGAGCCAGCTGTACCGCTCGATTAAACTGCATGCGGATATCGGCTTCGTTCTGGGTATCATCCAGGAACACCTTGCGCTTAATCACCTTTACGCCCGTTCCCTGAGCGGCACGCATTGCCTGGCTGTTGCCGATGGTCATGCTGTCGAGGAAGTAGAGGTTGTAACGCTCCAGAGCCTGCATCACTTTGAGCATCCCGTACAGGCTTGAGGTCATCGCGCTGCCCATATGGTTGTTCAGCCCTACGGCATACGGCACTTTGTTGTAGGCGTCGCGGATGATGCGCTCGATCTCCTCGCTGCTCATATCCGGGCGCAGAGTGTCTTTTTCCAGCGGCTGCTTGCTGAGCGGGGCCATCGGCAGGTGGATCAGCACCTGATGACCGCTGTTATGGGCTTTGGTCGCCATCTCACGCGCGTGGGGCGCATTTGGAAGAACGGCGACAGAGATGGCCGACGGCATCGCCAGCACCTGATTTTCATAGTGTGGACGATAACCGAAGTCATCAATCACGATAGCGAGTTTACCTGCGTATACCGGTGCAGCCAGCGCCAGCGCGCTGACGACGGAGAAAACCATTCGACGAAATTGAAGCAAAACTTATCTTCCCAACCACGGCTGTGGATTGACCGCCTGACCCTGGCGACGAATTTCGAAATAGAGTGACGGGCGGCCCTGACCGCCACTGCTGCCCACAAGGGCGATGGGTTGGCCTGCGCGCACCTGCGTGCCGACGCTGACCAGCGCGCTCTGGTTGTAGCCGTAAAGACTCATATCACCTTTACCGTGTTCAACCACCACCACCAGTCCGTAACCCTGCAGCCAGTCGGCCAGAATCACGCGGCCATCGGCAATGGCTTTTACTTCGCTACCTTCAGACGCACCGATAACTATCCCTTTCCAACGTAGCTCACCCTGCAGCTGTTCGCCATAGCGATGCAGAATTGAACCGCGAACGGGCCAGAAAGCCTGACCGCGAGGAGAACCCAAACCGCCGGTACGCGACATCAGGGAACGTTCGCTCTCGCTTGGCTTGTAGGTAGTGCCTTTGCGGGACGCTTCCTGCTGCTTGTCGCGAACGGCCTGCGCCTCGCGAGCCTCTTTTTCGGCGCGCGCTTTCGCCGCCGCTTCCGCACGAGCGATGCTGTTACGCAGTTTTGATTCGTTGGCGCGCATTTCGCTTAGCTGGCTCTGACCTTCCTGAATGGAGGATTCAAGGCCGGAAAGGGTTTTCTTACGCTCGTTGCGAGCCTGCTCAAGCTTCGCCTGCTGGGCCTGCTGATCGTAGAGCAGCGTCTGCTGCTGGCTCTGCTTCTCTTCCAGCTCGGCTTTTTGCGTGGAGACCTCTTCGCGCGTCTGCTTCAGCTGCGCGATCGTCTCCTGACGCGCCTGGTTGAGATAGCCAAAGTAGGCCTGCAGGCGCTGGCCGCGCTGGCTCTCTTCGCCGCTGAGGATCAGCTGGAGTCCGGTATGTTCACCCTGGCGGAATGCGGCATCAAGCTGTGCAGCAAGATTGCGCTCCTGCGCATCACGCTGGCGCTCGAGTTTGGCAATCGACGCGTTCATCTCGTCGATCTGTTTATTCAACTGGGCGAGGGTGTTTTGCGTTTCACGGAGTTTACGCGTGGCGGCGGAGATCGCCTCTTCCTGCTGCTTAAGCTGGGCGAGCAGAGCGGAGCGCTGCTGCTGCTGCTGGCGTACCGCACGCTCTTTGGCGGCGATATCGGCCTGAATAGATTTCAGCTGGTCGCGGTCATCCGCGTGGGCGGATGCGGCGCACAGCAATACGCCAGCGCTGAGTGCGCTGGCGTAAAACAGAGGTCTGACTGATAACCTAAGCGGCTTCACGACCCATGTGATTGAAAAAATCGCCTTTCCCCTCATGGGGAGCGATTATTCCACGATGAACAGCGGCTTACCAGTCATCTCTTCAGGGATCGGCATACCCATTAGCGACAGCATGGTTGGCGCGATGTCAGAAAGCTTGCCGCCTTCCACTGCTTTCAGTGATTTATCACCCACATAAATCAGCGGAACAGGCAGGTTGGTATGGGCCGTGTGCGCCTGGCCAGTCGCCGGGTCGCGCATCTGTTCAGCGTTACCGTGGTCAGCGGTGATCAGCAGCTGGCCGCCAACGGATTCAACCGCTTTCGCTACCTGCTCAACGCAGTGGTCCAGCGCTTCAACCGCTTTCACTGCCGCTTCCATCACCCCGGTATGCCCAACCATGTCGCCGTTCGGGTAGTTACAGATGATGGTGTCGTACTTACCGCTCTTGATGGCCGCAACCAGTTTTTCCGTCAATTCTGCAGAGCTCATTTCTGGCTGCAGATCGTAGGTAGCGACTTTCGGGGAGTTGATCAGAATGCGGTCTTCGCCTTTGAACGGCTCTTCAACGCCGCCGTTAAAGAAGAAGGTGACGTGTGCGTACTTCTCGGTTTCGGAGATACGCAGCTGCGTTTTGTCGTTCTTCGCCATCCACTCGCCAAAGGTATTTGCCAGAGATGCTGGCGGATACGCGCAAGGCGCTTTGATGTCTGCGGCGTATTCAGTCAGCTGGATGAAGTCCAGTTTTACCACTTTCTTACGGGCAAAACCGTCGAAGTCGCTGTTGACGAAGGCACGGGTGATTTCACGCGCGCGGTCAGCGCGGAAGTTCATGAAGATCAGCGCGTCACCATCTTCCATGGCGGCGTCGGCCTGGCCTTCAGCGCGGATCACGGACGCTTTCACGAATTCGTCGTTTTCATCACGTGCATAGGCCGCTTCCAGCGCTTCAACGGCGGTCGCGAACTGGAATTCACCTATTGCCAGGGTCATCAGGTCATAGGCCTGTTCAACGCGATCCCAGCGGTTGTCGCGGTCCATAGCGTAGTAACGGCCAATGATGGACGCTACGCGGCCTTTACCCAGCGCGGCGAATTTCTCTTCGAAGGCTTGCAGAGAGCCTTTTGCACTGCGTGGTGGCGTATCGCGTCCGTCCAGGAAGGCGTGCAGATAGATTTTTTCCGCACCGCGCTCGGCGGCCAGTTCAACCATCGCCATGATGTGATCTTCGTGGCTGTGAACGCCGCCAGCAGAGAGCAGTCCCATGATGTGTACGGCCTTGCCAGCGGCAACGGCTTTATCGACCGCGCCAGACAGCGTTGGGTTGGAGAAGAAGGTGCGTTCTTTGATTTCAACGTCCAGACGCGTCAGATCCTGATACACAATACGCCCGGCGCCCAGGTTTACGTGACCGACTTCGGAGTTGCCCATCTGGCGGTCCGGCAGGCCTACTTCCAGGCCAGACGCGTCAATCAGCGTATGCGGACGTTTCGCCCACAGGGCATCCATGACCGGGGTTTTGGCGTTGAAAATAGCGTTATCCTGGCTATCTTCACGGTAGCCATAGCCATCCAGAATCACCAGTACCATAGGTTTTTTAGAAACCGACATTGCGACAACCTCATGCTCAAGAGTCAAAATTTGCGTAATTTTACTACAGCTGAATCGATCAAATAGCCGCAGAAGATCAAAGAAAGCGCAGGGGCAAGATGTTCACCAGACCATTTTGAGGCATTTTTTTAGGTGGCATGCCGCAGAAAATGGATTAGGTTATGGTCGTTGGCTGTATTTGCCAGAACTCACAGGTATACTCCTGTCCTGGTTTTTTTTATCACTTAGTCGGGAGTAGTTACCCTCCATGCAAGAAATTATGCAATTCGTTAGCCGCCATCCGGTTCTGAGCATCGCGTGGATTGGCCTGCTGGCTGCTGTGCTGTTCACCACATTTAAGAGCCTGACGTCTAAAATTAAGGTTATCACCCGTGGTGAAGCGACGCGTCTGATCAACAAAGAAGATGCCGTCGTGGTCGATCTGCGCCAGCGTGACGATTTCCGTAAAGGTCACATTGCGGGCGCAATCAACCTGTTGCCAGCTGAAATCAAAGCGAACAACGTCGGTGAGCTTGAGAAACACAAAACCCAGCCGATTATCGTTGTCGATGCGACCGGCATGCAGGCACAGGAATCTGCCAGCGCGCTTCATAAAGCAGGCTTCGAAAACGTAACGGTACTGAAAGAAGGTATTTCCGGCTGGAGCGGGGAAAATCTTCCTTTGGTACGCGGTAAATAAGGAGTTCAGTCATGGCCAATATTGAGATCTATACCAAAGCGACGTGCCCGTTCTGTCATCGTGCGAAAGCGCTGCTGAACAGCAAAGGCGTCACGTTCCAGGAACTGCCAATTGACGGTGACGCGATTAAACGCGAAGAGATGATCAAACGTAGTGGTCGTACGACGGTTCCGCAGATTTTTATTGATGCGCAGCACATTGGCGGCTGTGATGACTTGTATGCGCTCGACGCCCGTGGTGGACTCGATCCGCTGCTGAGCTAAGAGACTTTAGGACAATTAAAAAGGGTATTTCCATGTCAGAACAAAACAACACCGAAATGACTTTCCAGATCCAGCGTATCTACACCAAGGACGTCTCTTTCGAAGCGCCAAATGCGCCGCATGTTTTCCAGAAAGATTGGCAGCCAGAGGTTAAACTTGATCTGGATACCGCATCTACCCAACTGGCAGATGACGTGTATGAAGTCGTGCTGCGTGTGACCGTTACCGCGTCTCTGGGCGAAGAAACTGCATTCCTGTGTGAAGTTCAGCAGGGCGGCATCTTCTCTATCGGCGGTATCGAAGGCAACCAGATGGCGCATTGCCTGGGTGCGTACTGCCCGAACATTCTGTTCCCGTATGCGCGTGAATGCATCACCAGCCTGGTTTCTCGCGGTACATTCCCGCAACTGAACCTTGCGCCAGTGAACTTTGATGCGCTGTTCATGAACTATCTGCAGCAGCAAGCTGGCGAAGGTGCTGAACAACATCAGGATGCCTGATGAGCACTGTTAATGCGTCAATGACTGTGATCGGTGCCGGCTCATACGGCACCGCTCTTGCCATCACGCTGGCAAGAAATGGTCACGAAGTGGTTCTCTGGGGCCACGACCCAAAACATATCGCAACGCTGCAACGCGACCGTTGTAATGTGGCGTTTCTTCCGGACGTTCCATTCCCCGACTCCCTGCACCTTGAAAGCGACCTTGCGACCGCGCTGGCGGCCAGCCGCAACATTCTGATTGTGGTTCCGAGCCATGTATTTGGCGACGTGCTCCGTCAGATTAAGCCGCTGATGCGCCCGGATGCGCGCATTGTCTGGGCGACAAAAGGACTGGAAGCCGAAACCGGACGCCTGCTGCAGGACGTTGCCCGCGAAGCGCTGGGTGATGCGATCCCGCTGGCGGTCATCTCCGGCCCGACCTTTGCCAAAGAGCTGGCCGCTGGCCTGCCGACGGCGATTTCGCTGGCCTCCACCGATCAGGCCTTCTCCGACGACCTTCAACAGCTGCTGCACTGCGGCAAGAGCTTCCGCGTCTACAGCAACCCCGATTTTATCGGCGTGCAGCTGGGCGGTGCGGTGAAGAACGTGATTGCGATTGGCGCCGGGATGTCAGACGGCATTGGTTTTGGTGCCAATGCGCGTACGGCGCTGATCACCCGAGGGCTGACCGAAATGTCCCGCCTGGGCGAAGCGCTGGGTGCCGATCCGGCCACCTTTATGGGGATGGCTGGCCTGGGCGACCTGGTGCTGACCTGTACCGACAATCAGTCTCGTAACCGCCGCTTTGGCATGATGCTCGGGCAGGGCAGCGATGTTAAAGACGCGCAGGAGAAGATTGGTCAGGTAGTTGAAGGCTACCGCAATACCAAAGAAGTCCGCGAGTTGGCGCACCGTTTCGGTGTCGAAATGCCAATAACCGAGGAAATTTATCAGGTATTGTATTGCGGAAAAAATGCGCGCGAGGCAGCATTGACCTTATTAGGTCGTGCGCGCAAGGACGAGCGCAGCAGTAACTAGTCGGAACCGTTGTCACCTGAATGACCCAGCCAGCGCAGAACTGGCTGGTCATTAGCTATCGTCTGGAGTAAGCAATGCCGTGTGAAGAACTGGATATCGTCTGGAACAATATTAAAGCCGAAGCCCGGGCGCTGGCCGACTGCGAGCCTATGCTGGCCAGTTTCTACCACGCGACGCTACTCAAGCACGAAAATCTCGGCAGCGCGCTGAGCTATATGCTCGCCAACAAGCTGGCTTCCTCGATCATGCCAGCTATCGCGATTCGTGAAGTGGTGGAAGAGGCTTACGCTGCAGACCCGGAAATGATCGCCTCTGCCGCCTGCGATATTCAGGCCGTGCGCACGCGTGACCCGGCGGTCGATAAATATTCTACGCCGCTGCTGTACCTGAAAGGCTTCCACGCCCTGCAGGCTTACCGCATCGGCCACTGGCTGTGGAATGAAGGCCGCCGCGCGCTGGCGATCTTCCTGCAAAACCAGGTTTCTGTGACGTTCCAGGTCGATATTCATCCGGCGGCAAAGATTGGCCGTGGGATCATGCTTGACCACGCCACCGGGATTGTCGTCGGGGAAACGGCGGTGATTGAAGATGACGTCTCGATCCTGCAGTCGGTTACCCTGGGCGGTACCGGTAAAACCAGCGGCGATCGCCATCCGAAAATCCGTGAAGGGGTAATGATTGGCGCGGGTGCCAAAATCCTCGGCAATATCGAAGTCGGGCGCGGTGCGAAGATCGGCGCAGGCTCCGTGGTGCTCCAGCCCGTGCCGCCGCATACCACCGCCGCTGGCGTACCGGCGCGCATCGTCGGTAAACCAGACAGCGATAAGCCTTCCATGGACATGGATCAGCACTTCAACGGCATTCACCATACGTTCGAGTATGGTGACGGCATTTAACTTCTGAGAATGGCGCCCGGATACCCCAGCTGGCGCCATGCTTCATACACCACCACCGACACCGCGTTCGACAGGTTCATGCTGCGGCTGTCCGGCATCATCGGAATACGGATTTTCTGCTCAGCGGGCAGGGCATCCAGAATCGTGGCCGGCAGGCCGCGGGTTTCCGGACCAAACATCAGATAGTCACCGTCCTGATAGCTCACGGCGCTATGCGCTGGCGTGCCTTTGGTGGTCAGGGCGAACATGCGCTGCGGCTTTTCGGCTTCCAGAAACGCGGCGTAATCGTGATGGCGAACGACGGCGGTAAATTCATGATAATCCAGCCCTGCGCGACGCAGACGTTTGTCGTCCCACGTAAAGCCCATCGGCTCAATGATATGCAGACGAAAACCGGTGTTGGCACACAGGCGGATAATATTGCCGGTATTCGGCGGAATTTCTGGTTCGAATAAAACGATGTTAAGCATGCTGCCCCCTTAATTGCGGGGGCAGAATAGCAGAAAAGAGAGCTACTACGCGACGCCGGGTTCCTGCGAGCGGCTGTACAGCATTTTGTAGACGGTTGCCGCAGCGGCCACCAGAGCGGGCACGCTGAGGATCATTAAAATACTGTCTGCCTGCCACTGCATAGAGAGAAGCTGGGCGCTGGTCATGGTTCCCGCTACGCCGCCAAAGCGGCCGATCCCCTGCATCCAGGCGATGCCCGTCGCGCGGCACTCGGTAGGGTAAAAGGTGGCGGCCAGGGTTTGCATGCCCGATTGCGCGCCGTTCATCGCGACCCCCATCAGGAAAATCAGCCCGCCAAACAGGGCGATATGGTTATGCTCAATACCCAGTAAAAGAATAAGGCCCATTGTCAGCACGAAACCACACGCGACAACTTTATGCGCTTCCCAGCGGTCCATCATCCAGCCCGCGAGCAGAATGCCTGCGGTACCGCCGAAGGTGAACAGCGAGGTGAGCCAGGCGGATTCCGCCAGCGCATAGCCCATCCCCTGCATCAGCGTCGGCATCCAGCTAAGCAGAACGTAGTAAATGACCAGGCCCATAAAATAGGTCACCCACAGCATCAGGGTGCCGGGCAGCCAGGGCATGGAAAACAGCTGCGACACGCTCCCTTTTTTAGAGGCGACTTTCTCCTCCGCCAGGAAAAAGCCCGTGACGCTATCCAGCGTGCTGCGGGCGAACCGGCTGGCGATACGGCGGACCTGCATGACGTCCTTCCCGCGCTGCACCAGAAACTTCACGGACTCCGGTAAAAACAGCGCCAGCAGCAGCGTTAAAACCAGCGGCGCAATTGCCCCGGTCAGCAGCACGCTTCGCCAGCCGTGATGGGGGATAAGCCAGGAAGAGATCGCGCCGCCGCCCGCCGCACCCAGAGGGAAGCCGCAGTACATGGTATTGATCGCCATGGCGCGACAGCGCTGGGGGGCAAACTCGGAGATCAGCGTGATGGCGTTAGGCATTGCGGCGCCGAGCCCCAGTCCCGTCAGAAAGCGCCACAGCGTCAGGGTATTCAGACTTTGTGCCCAGGCCGTCCCCAGGCTCGCAAGGCCGAAGAACAGGCACGAAAAGACCAGCACGCGCTTGCGCCCCATCCGGTCCGATACCGGACCGGCAACCAGCGCGCCCAGCGACAGCCCCAGCAGCGCCGCACTCAGCACCGGCCCCAGATCCTGTTTGTGTATTCCCCATTCTGCCGACAGCGTAGGCGCGATGTAACCCATCGCTGCCGTATCAAAACCATCGATCGCCAGAACCAGAAAGCCCAGCACAATGAGCAGCCAGTGAAACCCTGAAAAGGGACTCTCATCGATCACCTGCTGAATATCCACCTTACCTGAATATGCCATACGCTCCACTCCGATTTGATGTTGTTTTTGTGTTCTTGTATTTGCTTGTCTATACAATTGCGGACGGCAGGTGGATGTCAAATTTTCTTATCCAATATGTTATCTGGATGTTATTTTTGGCGTAAAAAAACGCCCGAGGGGGAAATCGGGCGCGTGAGAAAGGTGTATTAACGGAGGAGAATTTACGCCGCGTTTCCCTGAGCAAGTGGCGCCAGCGCCGCCGGTAATTTGCTTAACTCCTGCACCAGAGAATCTCTGCTGATTTCACCGATCGTTTTCGCTCCTGTCAGCGTCATCGCCACCTTCATCTCTTTTTCGATCAGGTTGAGCAGATTCGCCACGCCTGCCTGGCCCGCCGTCGCCAGCGCATACAGATACGCGCGTCCCAGCAGCACGCTGTCGGCGCCCAGCGCAATCATGCGCACCACGTCCAGCCCGTTGCGGATGCCGCTGTCGGCCAGGATCGCAATATCGCCTTTCACCGCATCGGCGATGGCCGGCAGAGCGCGTGCGGAAGAGAGCACCCCGTCAAGCTGGCGTCCGCCGTGGTTAGAGACCACAATCCCGTCTGCGCCAAAGCGGACCGCATCGCGGGCATCTTCCGGATCGAGGATCCCTTTGATCACCATCGGGCCGTCCCAGAACTCGCGGATCCACTCCAGGTCTTTCCACGAGATTGACGGATCGAAGTTGTTCGCCAGCCAGCCAATGTAATCCTCCAGCCCGGTCGGTTTACCGAGGTATGCCGAGATATTGCCCAGATCGTGCGGACGACCGTTCAGGCCGACATCCCACGCCCACTGCGGATGGGTCATGGCCTGCCAGTAGCGGCGTAACGCAGCATTCGGGCCGCTCATGCCGGAGTGGGCATCACGATAGCGCGCCCCTGGCGTTGGCATATCGACGGTAAAGACCAGCGTCGAGCAGCCCGCCGCTTTGGCGCGCTCGAGCGCGTTGCGCATAAAGCCGCGATCGCGCAGGACGTACAGCTGGAACCACATTGGCCGCTTGATGGTCGGGGCGACCTCTTCAATCGGACAAACCGAGACGGTAGAGAGGGTAAACGGAATGCCTTTGGCATCCGCCGCCGCGGCCGCCTGCACTTCGCCACGGCGGGCATACATGCCGCACAGGCCCACAGGCGCGAGCGCGACGGGCATGGAAAGCGTTTCGTTAAACAGTTTTGTCTCAAGGCTCAGGTCAGACATATTCTTCAGCACGCGCTGGCGCAGAGCCACCTCCGACAGATCTTCCACGTTGCGGCGCAGGGTGTATTCGGCATACGCCCCGCCGTCGATATAGTGGAACAGGAACGGGGGCAAAATGCGCTGCGCCGCGGCGCGATAGTCACTGGCTGCTGAAATGATCATGCTTTGTTCTCCCTGGAAATATCACTGTCGCCAGGCAGACGGGTAATACGCGCCTGTCGGGCCTGGTCTTCATCGAATCGTTTAATGGTGGTGTGCACGAAACCGAGATGCGCCATCATCGCTTTGCGCGCGGCCTCGGCATCACCGGCCAGAATGGCGTTGAGCACCGCCTCGTGCTGTTCGGTCAGCTGGGCAAACACCGGCGGAACCAGATACATGCGCTGGCGGCTCTGCTTCACGGAGGATTGCAGCAGGTCGAAGAACCCGCGCATGGTCTGAAGCAGCACCACGTTGTGTGACGCCTCGGCAATCGCCAGGTGAAAACGGACGTCCGCCTGGGAGGCGATATCCGGGTCGCTGCTTTGCGTGGCCTCAAAGCAGGCGATGAGTTTCTCTTTGTCAGCGTCGGTTGCCCGCATGGCCGCGTGCCAGGCGGTACTGGTTTCGATGGCGTGACGCGCTTCAAGGATGTCGAAGCTGTAGTCCGGGTCGTTCTCCATCAGCGTCTTCAGCGGCTGCACGATGTTTTGCTCGGACCAGTCGTCATGCTGCCAGCGCACAAAGGTACCGCCGCCACGACGGCTCAGCAGCACCCCTTCGCTAACCAGCGTCGCCAGCGCCTCGCGCAGTGAATTGCGCGACACGCCAAGCTGGGCGGCGAGCTGGCGTTCGGCGGGCAACTTCATGCCCGCTTCCAGCTGTTGTTCTTCTATCAGCGCCCGCACGCGAGAGGCAATCTCGTCGGACAGGCGTCTGGGCATCACTATCATGGGATCATCCAGGTTAAGACATAGGCCTGCAGGGTGGTGATCACCCCGACCATGCAGGTGAATATCAGGCTGTGTTTCACGGTAAAGCGGAACAGATCCGACTCTTTACCCACCAGTCCCACCGCCGCACAGGCAATGGCGATGGATTGTGGAGAGATCATTTTCCCGGTCACGCCGCCGGTGGTATTCGCGGCCACCAGCAGGACGTCCGACACGCCAATCTGCTGGGCTGCTGTTGCCTGCAGTGCGGCAAACAGGGCGTTAGACGAGGTATCGGAACCGGTCAGGAACACCCCCAGCCAGCCGAGGAACGGCGAGAAGAAGGTAAAGGCGTGGCTGGTATGGGCCAGCGCCAGTGCCAGCGTCGACGACAGGCCGGAGTAGTTCGAGATAAACGCGAACGCCAGCACCATGCCGATGGAGTAAATCGGCAACATCAGCTCTTTAACGGTCGCCGCAAAGGTCTGTACCGCAGCCGCAGGCTTCATGCGCAGCCACACTACGGAAAGGATAGCGGCAAACAGGATGGCGGTACCGGTGGCGGAGAACCAGTCGAATTTATAGACCGCGGCATACGGCGTGGCGGCGTGTACCACCGGCGGCATACGGGCGACCATCTTGTCGAGGAACGGCACGGAGATATTAATCACCATGTCGTACAGCGCACCGCCCGGCGCGAACAGGGCTTTAAACGGCGGGATGCTCCACAGGGTGACCGTTGCGGTCAGGAACAGGAACGGCGACCAGGCGCGGATCACCTGTCCTGCCGTATAGCCCGTACGGGCCAGGGTTTGATCAACCTGCGAGGCGCCCATGTCGGCGAAGCGGAAAATACGGACCGGCTGCCAGCGTTTCAGGAACAGCGTCAGACAGACAAGAGAGACCAGCGAAGAGATGATGTCCGGCAGCTCCGGGCCGAGGAAGTTTGAGCTGAGGTACTGGGCGATAGCGAACGAACCGCCCGCCACCATCACCGCAGGCCAGGTCTCCTTCACGCCGCGCCAGCCGTCCATAATCGCCATGATCCAGAACAGGACGATAATTGTCAGGAAGGGCAGCTGGCGGCCAACCATCTGGCCGATCTCGAAGCTGTCCAGCCCGGTGACCTGACCCGCCACCAGAATCGGAATGCCCATCGCGCCAAACGCCACCGGCGCGGTGTTCACAATCAGGCAAAGACCCGCGGCATAGAGCGGATTAAAGCCCAGACCCACCAGCAGCGCAGCGGTGATCGCCACCGGCGCGCCAAAGCCTGCCGCACCTTCCAGAAACGCCCCGAAGGAGAAGCCGACAATCAGCATCTGCAGCCGCTGGTCCGGCGTGATGGAGAGGATTGACGAGCGGATAATGTCGAACTGCCCGGTTTTCACCGAGATTTTATAGACAAAGACCGCCGCGATGATGATCCACGCAATCGGCCACAGGCCGTAGAAGAAACCGTAGACGACGGAGGCCAGCGCGCGATCGACCGGCATTTTATAGAAGAACAGCGCCACCATCAGGGCGATAGCAACGGTATACGTCGCGGCGAGGTAGCCCTTCAGCTTGAGCTTAATCAGCGCAAAGAAGAAGAACAGGATCGGAAGCGATGCGATCAGGCTCGACAGCCAGATATTTCCGGCCGGGTCGTAGTTTTGTTGCCAGAGGCTCATGCAGGTCTCCTGGGGACCAGACAGCCTGCGCTGCGGGTGAGTCTCCGCTCAACTCTGCGTCACAGGTTGTGTAAAAGTGGTCCTGCCAATGTTGTGTTGTAGGGTTAATGACAATGAATGGTTAACCAAATGTTATGACCAGGCAATGAGTTTGTGAGCGCAATTAATGGAATTGTGAACCGGGGAAGAAAGAAAAGGGGGATTGGTTGGGCCAATTTGAAGCGGGATGGGGCCTGATGCCCTCACCCCGGCCCTCTCCCATAGGAAGAGGGGAAGAGCGGTTAGAAAGCCGTCTTACAAAAACCTGTCATCTCTTTCAGGCCCATTTCGCGGCCAAGCTCGGTCATCGGGTGTACCACCACCAGACCACGGACGCTTTTTTTCAGCTTGCCCATGTCGGCCTGTTCTTTTTTGGTAATCGCGCGGCGATGCGGCATGTTCATCAGCTTCTGCGCTTCTTTGCTCAGCTTCTGACCTTTCACTTCGCGCAGGCGCTCGATTTCTGTTTCCAGCGTGGCGGCTTCTTTTTCCAGCTCGGCGTACTTCTCGGCGGAATCGACCAGTGACAGGCCCGCCATCTGGTGGCGGATCAGATCCAGGCGGTCGCTCAGGCGTTTAATTTCGTTCTTTTCGACTTCTTTCATGACAAATGACTCTGAAAACGGGGAATTTACAGGGAAGGATACACCAATGTGAGCAGGCTTACTTCTGAAACGCTTTTTTTAAGCTGATTCGGGAAATCAGCTCAGTCAGGGAGAGAACCATCGTGGAACGGACAACCTGTTGATAACGCAGCTTTTGCATCGCGTATAGCTCAGGGTCGCTGTTATCAAAATGGGGAGCAGGAGGCAGCGCGGTGACGCAGTGCAGCTCGCCGAAGGGCCCCAGGATCTCATCATCGGTAAAGGTGTACTCGTTACCGTCATGATTGAGTTCTTCGCGCAGCGCCATTAACAGCTCCGCGTCTTCATACTCTTGCCGGTTCAGCACGCCAAGACCATAAATCAGCTTCAGACGCACGGACAAATCGCCCAGCGGTCCGTCTCCGTCCAGTAACGGTTCTACAGCATACTTTACCGCGTAGTCGTCTTTGCGAAACACCTGAAGCACCAGAATGTTCACCGCCTCGGTCAGTAATTCGACGGCGGCAATCAGGAAGCTTCGTACGGTTTTGCCAGCATTCAGACGCTCAAGCACACGATTTTCAAAGGCCTGGGTTTGTTCCATTATTGCCTGCATATCTGACAATCTATTATCTGGGCGCAGGCTAACCTGCGCCGCATTCTGCATCATTTGGTTGCGCTATATGCGTTAACCGCCTCCACAACCACGTCGCTGTTGGCGTCCAGACCGGAAATCTGCGCCAGCGCAGCCTGCGCGCCTTTGGTATCAATCAGCTGAGCCAGTTCCTGCGCCTGCGGGTCCTGCTCGCTGCGGTAGTGCATCGCCGCGGCAATCCCTTTCACCAGGTTGGCGTGCGGCAGGCCGTATTCCAGCGTGCCCAGCAGCGGCTTAATCAGGCGATCGCCCGCGCTCAGTTTACGCAGAGGCTGACGGCCCACGCGCTCAACGTCATCTTTCAGATACGGGTTTTCAAAGCGACCGAGGATTTTCTGGATGTATGCTGCGTGTTTCTCAGCATCAAAACCGTAGCGTTTGATCAGCACCGCGCCGCTCTCTTCCATTGCACCTTTTACCACAGCGCGGATCTTCTCATCGAGGATCGCGTCACGAATGGTCTGATGACCGGCCAATTTTCCGAGGTACGCGGTTATAGCATGCCCGGTGTTCAGCGTGAAGAGTTTGCGTTCGACAAATGCCATCAGGTTATCGGTTAATTCCATTCCCGGAATGGTCGGCAGGGCGCCTTTAAACTGGGTTTTATCTACGATCCACTCGCTGAAGGTTTCCACGGTCACTTCCAGCGGGTCGTTGGTGGCGGATTCAGACGGCGGAACGATGCGATCCACAGCGGAATCCACAAACCCGACGTGCGCTTCAACCCAGGCTTTGTCTTCGTCTGCTACAGCGTTAAGAACGTGGCCTTTCAGCTGCGTTGTGCCGCGCACCATGTTTTCACAGGCGATGATGTTCAGCGGAGTGTCGATGCCCTGCGCTTTACGTTTTGCCAGGCCTTTCGCGACTGCAGGGGCGATGCGCTCAAGGACAACCGGGCCTACCGCCGTGGTAACCAGATCAACGCTGGCGATAAGGTCGATAACGTCTTCACCGATGCTGCTGACCGCGTTGACGCCGGATACTGTCTCAACCTGCTCGTTTTCACCGACCACATGAACCTGATAGCTATGACGCGCATTCAGGGCATCCAGGACAACCTGATTCACATCGGCGAATGTCAGCGTAATGCCCGCGTCTGCCAGCAGTTTACCGATAAAACCACGACCGATATTACCTGCGCCAAAATGTAATGCTTTCATAGTGTTAACCTTCATCAATGTTTTTACCCGAGAGGGCTGGGGTGAGGAACGTTTCCCCTCACCCTAGCCCTCTCCCCTGAGGGGAGAGGGAAGAGAACTTATTTGTTCAGCAGAGCCAGCACTTCTTCCACGCTGGTGGTATTGGCCAGACGCTCAATGACGGACTCATCATCCAGCGCGTTGGTCAGGCTGGTAATCACCTGAATATGCTCGTTGTTGCGAGCGGCGATACCAATCACCAGACGGGCGATGTCATCTTCTTCTTCACCGAAGCGCACGCCCTGCGGATACTGACAGAATACGACGCCGGTTTTCAGGACGCGATCTTTCGCTTCAACCGTGCCGTGCGGCACCGCGATGGATTCGCCCAGGTAGGTTGGCGTCAGCTTTTCGCGTTCCAGCATCGCGTCAACATATTCAGGCTGAACGTAGCCGCCTTTCACCAGCTGCTCACCGGCAAAGCGAATCGCTTCTTCTTTGGTGGCCGCAGTACGACCGAGGAAGATGTTTTCCGCACCCAGTTTGAACAGGTGGGCGTTGCTCTCGTCAAAGCTGTCCTGCAGGCTGGAGCGCACTTTCACTTCGTTGTCTTCGTGACGCTGCGCCGCAACCAGACGTTCGGTCAGGCTGGAGTACAGGCCGCTGTCGAGGAAGTTGGTCAGCGAAATGTGCTGTGCCTGCGGTACCTGGCGCATGGCGCGTTCGGTCAGGTCGCGGTGCGTGATGACCAGGTCAACGTCCGGCGGCAGGCTGTTAATGGCGCTGTTGGTGACGGAGATGTTGGTCAGGCCCGCATCCTGCACTTTCTTACGCAGCACGCCTGCACCCATCGCGCTGGAACCCATACCGGCATCACAGGCAACGATGATTTTACGCACGTGGCTCAGGTCGTTAGAGACATCGCCCGCGGTCAGTGGGGTTGCGCCTTTGGATTCGGCTTTCATGTCGTGCATACGACGGGTTGCCGCTTCAATATCGTCGTCTTCTTTCACTTTGCTGGTTTTCAGCAGAATAGAAGAGACCACGAAGGAGACGGCCATGGCCGCACAGATGGCCGCGATGTTCGCGAAGTACGCCCCTTTTGGCGTCATCGCAAGTACCGCCAGGATAGAACCCGGAGAGGCCGGAGACACCAGACCGCCGCCCAGCACGCTCAGGGTGAACACGCCGGTCATACCGCCAAGGATAACGGCCAGGATCAGACGTGGGTTCATCAGCACGTACGGGAAGTAAATTTCGTGTATACCGCCCAGGAAGTGAATGATTGCCGCACCGCCAGCGGACTGCTTAGCGCTGCCGCGACCAAAGAACATGTACGCCAGCAGTACGCCCATACCCGGACCCGGGTTCGCTTCAATCAGGAAGAAGATGGACTTGCCGAGATCGTGAGACTGCTGAATACCCAGCGGCGAGAAGATACCGTGGTTGATGGCGTTGTTCAGGAACAGGATTTTAGCCGGTTCAACGAAGATAGACGCCAGCGGCAGCATGTCGTGCGCCACCATGAAGTTAACGCCGGCCGCCAGAATTTTGGACAGCACTTCAACCGCAGGGCCAATGCCGAGGAACGCCAGAATCGCGAGGATCATCCCGATGATGCCCGCAGAGAAGTTGTTCACCAGCATTTCGAAGCCGGATTTGATCTTACCATCAACCCAGACGTCGAATTTCTTAATCGCCCAGCCGCCCAGAGGACCGGCAATCATTGCACCGAGGAACATCGGCATATCCGCACCGACGATAACGCCCATGGTCGTGATAGCGCCCACTACGCCACCACGGTCACCGCCCACCAGACGACCACCGGTGAAACCGATGAGCAGCGGCAGGAGATAGGTAATCATTGGGCCAACAAGTTTCGCCAGCGTTTCGTTAGGCAACCACCCTGTCGGAATGAACAATGCAGTGATGATACCCCACGCGATAAACGCGCCGATATTTGGCATCACCATGTTGCTGAGGAAACGACCAAAGCTTTGAACTTTGATCTTGAAATCGGATGACATAAAACACCCCTTCTTCTGTTTACGCTTAGGCTTGCGGCCCGAGGTTTATTGTTAATGAGGCGGCAGAGGTAGCCGGGCCCTGTTCTGATGCTGTGAAATCTGGCACTGAATCGTTCAACTGTCCAGACAACGAAAATTTATGTGACGCGTATCACGTAAATGTAGGGGGTGTGGACATTAATGAGGTGATCTGAATCACAAAATGTATGGCCAAAAAAAATACGATGGCGAGAAAAGCGGCAAAAAACACCCTTTTATGTGATGAGTGTCACGCTTTGGTTTTGAAGGTTTGTTTCTGGATTGTGACTGATTTCACAAAATATTTTTATGCAGATTTCCCCGGCTGCGATCGGCGTCAGGATGACCTGGCACGACACGTTAAGCTAAAAAAACACTTTTGATGTGTGGTATGGCGAAAAGTTAAAACGTGGATTACGCTCATATTGTAAGGTTAAGTATATTATTATTCAGGATATATTTTGACACGCTTATAAACTTGCATGGAGATATTATAAAAACCGATACTCCCCGGCTCTGAAATAATCAGTATACTTTTTGTATTTAAAATAAATTAATTAGGCTGTGTACTGTTTTATTAATTTAATGAGTTGACGTTGTTTAAGTGAGGAGAATATGTTTCTCAACTATTTTGCGCTGGGCGTATTAATTTTTGTATTTCTGGTTCTGTTTTACGGAATCATCGCCATTCATGACATTCCTTATAATATGGCCAAAAAGCGTAACCATCCCCATGCCGATGCGATTCATACGGCAGGCTGGATTAGCCTGTTTACGCTCCATGCCATCTGGCCGTTCCTGTGGATTTGGGCCACGCTGTACCGTGAAGATCGCGGCTGGGGTATGCAAAACCACATTACAAAGCCTGATGAAGTCCCGGGCATGGATGCGCTCGCCAAACGCGTGGCGGAACTTGAACAAAAGCTGGCCGCGGTAAAGCCTGCTGCTGATAAGAACACGCTGGAGCGCTAATCATGGATCTGTTAATTATTTTGACCTATGTGGCATTTGCCTGGGTGATTTTTAAAATATTCCGTATTCCGGTAAACCAGTGGACGCTTGCCACCGCAACGTTAGGCGGGGTGTTTATTGTTGCCGGTCTTATTCTGTTAATGAACTATAACCACCCGTACACCTTTACGGCGCAAAAAGCGGTTATTTCTATTCCTGTTACGCCGCAGGTTACCGGGGTGGTCAGTGAAGTGACCGATAAAAATAACCAGCTTATTAAAAAAGGCGAAGTGTTATTTAAACTTGATCCGGGCCGCTACCAGGCGCGCGTCGACAGACTCCAGGCCGACCTGGTGACCGCGACGCACAACATCGACAATCTCAAAGCGCAGCTGGTGGAGGCCGTCGCTAATACCACGCGCGTCTCGGCAGAGCGTGACCGCCTGTATAAAGATTATCAGCGCTACCTGAAAGGCAGCCAGGCAAAGGTGAACCCGTTCTCTGAAAGCGATATCGACAACGCGCGGCAGAACTATCTGGCGCAGGATGCGCTGGTGAAAGGCTCCGTGGCTGAGCAGACGCAGATTCAAAGCCAGTTAGACAGCATGGTGAACGGCGAGCAATCGCAGATTGCCTCCTTACGTGCCCAGCTTGCCGAAGCCAAATACAATCTGGAGCAGACCGTGGTGCGTGCGCCGAGCGATGGTTATATCACCCAGGTACTGATTCGTCCGGGGACCTATGCCGCCGCGCTGCCTCTGCGTCCGGTGATGGTCTTTATCCCTGAACAGAAGCGTCTGATTGTGGCCCAGTTCCGCCAGAACTCGCTGCTGCGTTTGAAACCGGGCGATGAAGCGGAAGTGGTGTTTAACGCGCTGCCGGGTCAGGTGTTCTCCGGGAAGCTCACCAGTATTCTGCCGGTGGTGCCTGGGGGAACCTATCAGGCGCAGGGCGCGCTGCAGTCGCTGACGGTGGTGCCGGGTATGGACGGCGTTCAGGCGCTTATCGAGCTGGAGCCCAACGCCGAAGTCGATGCTCTGCCGGACGGTATCTATGCCCAGGTTGCAGTTTATTCGGACCATTTCGCCCACGTCTCGGTCATGCGAAAGGTACTGTTACGTATGACCAGCTGGATGCACTACCTCTATCTCGATCACTAATCCCTCCAGGGCAGGAATGCGGCATGCAAACCTGCCCTTTTTTCATCGCTTGATCCATACTGACTTTTTTCCGGCATCAAGGATCAGGCAATGAAACTCATCGGCAGCTATACCAGTCCCTTCGTGCGAAAAATCTCGGTTCTCCTGCTGGAGAAGGGGATTGAATTTGAATTCATTAATGAACAGCCCTACAACGCGGAAAACGGCGTCGCGCAGTATAACCCGCTGGGGAAAGTCCCGGCGCTGGTCACAGACGAGGGAGAATACTGGTTCGATTCCCCGATTATTGCGGAGTATATCGAGCTGCTGGGCGTTGCACCGGCTATGCTGCCAGCCGATCCAAAAGCGGCGCTGGCGGTTAAGCAGGTCGAAGCGCTGGCCGATGGCATTATGGACGCGGCATTAACCTCTGTACGTGAGCAGGCAAGGCCTGCCGCCCAGCAGTCGGAAACGGAGCTGTTACGCCAGCGTGAAAAAATCAGCCGCAGCCTGGACAGATGCGAACAGCTCATCCAGGAGGGAAAGATTCAAACCGACAGCCTGAACCTGGCGACCATCGCCATCGCCTGCGCTATCGGCTATCTCAACTTCCGCCGGGTTTCCCCTGGCTGGTGCGTTGACCGTCCGCTGCTTGTGAAGCTCGCAGAAACGCTCTTTAGCCGCGAGAGCTTTGCCCGCACCGAACCACCAAAGGCTTGATGCGGGTTATAACACTTCGACGTCGGAGGCGGTACAATCCCCCCACATGTTAACTCCCTCTCCCGTCGGGAGGGGGGAAGATATTCACTCGCCAGGCGCTTTCATGACTACTCATCAATCGCTGTACTGCCAGATCCCCGCTACCGACCGTCTTCTTCGCGATCCCCGCATTCATGCTGTTGTTGAGCGTTTCGGCCATACCGCGACGGTGGAGATGTTACGCCTGCTTCAGAATGAAGCCCGATGCGCTATTCAGGCCGAAAATGCCTTGCCCGACTGGTGTAATGCGTGGGAGCAAGAAGTGGAGCACCGGCTGGATGAGAAAGCGCAAAGCGCGCTACAGCCTGTGATTAACCTGACGGGTACCGTGCTGCACACTAACCTGGGGCGCGCGCAGCAGGCGGAAGAGGCCGTAGCTGCGGTCGTGCAGGCCATGCGAACGCCCGTGACGCTGGAGTACGATCTGGGCGGCGCCGGACGCGGGCATCGTGACCGGGCGCTGGCGGACCTGCTGTGCCAGCTGACCGGCGCGGAAGATGCCTGCATAGTGAATAACAACGCCGCAGCGGTACTGCTGATGCTGGCGGCGACCGCCAGCGGCAAAGAGGTGGTGGTTTCCCGCGGCGAGCTGGTGGAGATTGGCGGGGCGTTTCGCATTCCGGACGTGATGCGCCAGGCGGGCTGTACGCTGCATGAGGTGGGCACCACTAACCGTACTCATGCGAAAGATTATCGCGCGGCGGCGAATGAAAATACTGCCCTGCTGATGAAGGTTCACACCAGTAATTACCATATTGAAGGGTTCACCAAAACGGTTGACGAGGCCGGGCTGGCGGCGATTGGGCAGGAACTTAATATCCCGGTGATTGCCGATCTCGGCAGCGGCTCGCTGGTCGATCTCAGTCAGTACGGTCTGCCGAAAGAGCCGATGCCGCAAGAGATGATTGCTGCGGGCGTCAGCCTGGTCAGCTTTTCCGGCGACAAGCTGCTGGGCGGGCCTCAGGCCGGGATTATCGTCGGCAAGCGCGAGCTGATTGCGAAGCTGCAGCAGCATCCGCTCAAGCGCGCCCTGCGAGCTGATAAAATGACGCTTGCCGCGCTGGAGGCGACGCTGCGGCTCTATCTCCACCCGGAGAAACTGGCCGACCGCCTGCCCACGCTGCGTCTGTTAACCCGTGATGCCGCCTCGATTCGCGCCCAGGCCGAGTTACTGCTGCCGCGCATTGCCCCGCACTACCCCGATTTTGACGTTCGCATTGAACCCTGCCAGTCCCAGATTGGCAGCGGTTCGCTGCCGGTGGACAGGTTGCCGAGTGAAGCGCTCACGTTCACCCCGCGTGACGGGCGCGGCAGCCATCTTGAAGCCCTGTCGTCGCGCTGGCGTGGCCTGCCTGCGCCGGTTATCGGGCGAATTTACGATGGCCGAATGTGGCTGGATCTGCGCTGCCTTGAAGATGAAGAGCGATTTCTGGAGATGTTGTTGAAATGATTATTGCCACCGCCGGTCATGTCGACCACGGAAAAACCACGTTGCTGCAGGCGATCACCGGCATAAACGCCGACCGTCTGCCGGAAGAGAAAAAGCGCGGCATGACCATCGATCTGGGTTATGCCTACTGGCCCCAGCCTGATGGCCGCGTACTGGGTTTTATAGATGTTCCGGGGCATGAAAAGTTTCTGTCCAACATGCTGGCGGGCGTGGGGGGTATCGATTATGCCCTGCTGGTGGTGGCCTGCGATGATGGCGTCATGGCGCAAACCCGTGAGCACCTGGCGATCCTGCAGCTGACCGGCAACCCGCAGCTGACCGTGGCGCTGACCAAAGCCGATCGCGTGGATGACGCACGCGTCAGCGAGGTGCGCGAAACGGTACAGGCGACCCTGCGGGAGTATGGTTTTGCCGATGCACCGCTTTTTGTCACCGTGGCGACAGAAGGGCGCGGTATCGATGAACTTCGCCACCACTTACGGCAGCTTTCGTCGCGTGACCACGCCAGCCATCACCGCTTCCGTCTGGCCATTGACCGGGCGTTTACCGTCAAAGGGGCGGGTCTGGTGGTGACCGGTACGGCGCTGAGCGGTGAAGTAAAAGTGGGGGATAGCCTGTGGCTGACGGGCGTTAACAAACCGATGCGCGTGCGCGGCCTGCATGCGCAAAACCAGCCCGCAGAGCGCGCTCATGCCGGGCAGCGGATCGCGCTGAACATAGCCGGTGATGCGGAAAAAGAGCAGCTTAACCGCGGGGACTGGCTGCTGGCCGATGCTCCGCCTGAACCGTCTGAACGCGTCATCGTCTCCCTGCAGGCAAACGTGCCCCTGACCCAATGGCAGCCGCTGCATATTCACCACGCGGCCAGCCATATCACCGGCCGCGTGTCGCTGCTGGAAAACGACCTTGCCGAACTGGTATTCGATTCCCCGCTCTGGCTGGCAGACAACGATCGTCTGGTACTGCGTGATATTTCCGCGCGGGAAACGCTGGCCGGAGCACGGGTCGTCGCGCTGAATCCACCGCGACGCGGCAAGCGTAAGCCTGAATATCTGCAGTGGCTGGCAGCGCTGGCGCAGGCCAGCAATGATAACGCCGCGCTGCGGGTGCATCTTGAACGCGGTGCGGTGAGTCTGAGTGATTTTGCATGGGCACGCCAGCTGAGCGGGGAAGGCTTACGGCAGCTGACACAAGAACCGGACTTTATTCAGGCCGGCAACAGCCTGCTTAATGCCCCGGTTGCTGCACGCTGGCAGCGTAAGATACTGAACACGCTGGCGACGTACCATGAGCAGCATCAGGATGAGCCTGGCCCGGGCCGCGAGCGGCTGCGACGCATGGCGCTGCCGATGGAAGACGATGCGCTGGTGCTGCTGCTGATTGAAAACATGCGCGAAAGCGGGGCGATAAAAAGCCACCACGGCTGGCTGCATCTGCCGGATCACAAGGCCGGGTTCACCGCAGATCAAGAGGCAGTATGGCAAAAAGTGGCCTCGCTGTTTGGCGATGAACCGTGGTGGGTTCGCGATCTGGCCCGCGAAACGAATACCGACGAGCAGGTGATGCGTCAGGTATTGCGCCATGCGGCGCAGCAGGGACTGATAGTCGCGATCGTGAAAGATCGTTATTACCGTAACGATCGCATTGTGGCGTTTGCCAACCTGATCCGCGAGCTGGATCAGGAGCGGGGCTCTACCTGCGCGGCCGATTTTCGTGACCGGCTGAACGTGGGCCGCAAGCTGGCGATTCAGATCCTGGAGTATTTCAACCGCATTGGCTTTACCCGCCGTCGTGGTAACGATCATTTATTACGCGATTCGTTATTATTTCCTGAAACTCCGTGACCCCCGTCGTAAACGCCGTTACCGGTTGGCGAGAAAATCGCCAGCCGTAACTACCCTTGTTGTACACCAACAGCAAGGAGACGGTCATGACAAACAATCCTCTCTCATCGCGTATCCAGCCCGGCGAGTATGGTTTTCCCCTCAGGCTGAAACCTCGTTATGACAACTTTATTGGCGGCGACTGGGTGGCTCCCGTCGACGGCGAATACTATTCCAACCTGACTCCCGTTACCGGCCAGCCGCTGTGCGAGATAGCCAGCTCCGGCAAGCGCGATATCGATCTGGCGCTGGATGCGGCGCACAAAGCGAAAGATAAATGGGGCCATACCTCCGTTCAGGACCGTGCGGCCATTTTGTTCAAAATTGCCGACCGGATGGAGCAGAATCTGGAGCTGCTGGCGACGGCGGAAACCTGGGATAACGGCAAGCCGATCCGGGAAACGATGGCGGCAGACGTGCCGCTGGCTATCGACCACTTCCGCTATTTTGCTTCCTGTATTCGCGCTCAGGAGGGCGGAATAAGCGAGGTAGACAGCGACACCGTGGCATATCACTTCCACGAACCGCTGGGCGTCGTCGGGCAAATTATTCCGTGGAACTTCCCGCTGCTGATGGCGAGCTGGAAAATGGCGCCCGCGCTGGCGGCCGGGAACTGCATTGTGCTTAAACCGGCGCGTCTGACCCCGCTCTCGGTTCTTCTGCTGATGGAAATCGTGGGCGATCTTCTGCCGCCGGGCGTGATTAACGTGGTTAACGGTGCGGGCGGTGAGATCGGAGAATATCTGGCCACCTCAAAACGCATCGCTAAAGTGGCGTTTACAGGCTCGACGGAAGTGGGTCAGCAAATCATGCAGTACGCCACGCAGAACATTATTCCGGTGACCCTGGAGCTGGGCGGGAAATCCCCGAACATCTTTTTCGCGGACGTAATGGAGGAAGAAGATGCCTTCTTCGATAAAGCCCTGGAAGGATTTGCGCTGTTTGCGTTTAACCAGGGCGAAGTCTGTACCTGCCCAAGCCGCGCGCTGGTGCAGGAGTCCATCTATGAGCGCTTTATGGAGCGGGCCATTCGCCGCGTCGAGTCAATCCGCAGCGGTAACCCGCTCGATAACGTCACCCAGATGGGGGCGCAGGTCTCGCACGGACAGCTGGAAACTATCCTCAACTACATTGATATCGGCAGGAAAGAAGGGGCGGATATTCTGACCGGTGGTCGCCGTAAAGTGCTCGGCGGGGATCTGCAGAAAGGGTATTACCTTGAGCCGACGATCCTGTTCGGTCAGAACAACATGCGCGTCTTCCAGGAGGAAATTTTCGGACCTGTGCTGGCCGTGACCACCTTCAAAACGATGGAAGAGGCGCTGGAGATTGCCAACGACACGCCGTATGGCCTGGGGGCAGGCGTCTGGAGCCGCAACGGTAATCTGGCCTATAAAATGGGCAGAGGCATTCAGGCCGGGCGTGTATGGACCAACTGCTACCATGCCTATCCTGCGCACGCGGCATTTGGCGGTTATAAGCAATCGGGCATCGGGCGTGAAACCCATAAGATGATGCTGGAGCATTACCAGCAGACGAAATGTTTGCTGGTCAGCTACTCTGATAAACCGCTGGGGCTGTTCTAATCGCCCTGCTCAGGCCGTCCATGGGCGGCCTGAGCAATTTGCTGGCGCAGGCAGTTCAAAACGCCATCCAGAACGTATTGCACACGCCAGGGCTGGTATTCGCGTTTGTGGAAGATGGCCGTCAGATCGAGCCACCATTCCTCCTGGTGCGGAAAGCAGGGAACCAGCATCCCTTGCGTTAATTCTTTTTTCAGACTCTCTTTTGGCGCAAAAACAATCCCAAGATTATTTCTTGCCAGCTCCAGGGCCGTCTGCGTATTGTCGCAAATATAATTACCGGTCACCCGGTAGTCATGCACGTTATCGCTGCCGTGCACGCGGAAACGCCAGATATTTGCATCATCGACCAGCATGGAGTCAATGAGAATACAGGAATGATTAATTAAATCTTCAGGCCCCGTTATGGGATGTTTATTTAAATACTCAAGGGTTGCGAATGCCGTAACGGAATATTTTGTCAACACGCTGGCGACCAGACTTTCGTCTTTCGGTTGCGCATAGGTAATTAAAATATCGCAGTCATCTGGAAATGAAACACCTTCGGCAAATTCATTGCGATCCAGATTGTACGTTTTCAGGGATATGCGGATGTCACCGATATCCTCGATTTTGTGGATCACATGCCGCGACAGATAGGTCACAATACCCGTAGGGGCGTAAATCGTGACTTTCCCACGTTTCTCATGCTTATAATCAGCAATGAAATTAACAAGTTGAGTGTTTTTATCCAGCGTGGCGTTAACGTAGGGAAGTAACGCTTCACCGAACTGAGTAAGCGCCAGCTGGCGCGTGGTGCGTTCAAAAACCTTGAGTCCAACCCGTGTTTCAAAATCAGACAGATATTTGCTGACGTTGGCCTGCGCCATGCCCAGCAGGGCGGCGGCATCGCCAATGCTGCGAGTTGCGGCGATGACGGATATGATTTTTAATTCGCGTGGCTTTAGCTGTAAATTACTCATTCTGCACACCCATCTATATGATTTTATATATAATATTATATAAAGCGCAGCGTTGCATTGGCAAATTTGTAACCATTATTATGCTCCTCGCTTGTTCGGCATTTTAATGGATTACATGTAATGACTTTTAAATACAAATTACTCATCGCTACCACATTATTTGCAACATCCTCAGCAATGGCCAGTGACTTTTCACTAGGAGCGGGGGCCGTATTTAATGAGTCTCCTTACAAAGGCTATAACGAAAATACTACCGCAGTACCATTAATTAGTTACGAAGGCGACAACTTTTATGTTCGCCAGACCACGGGCGGATGGATCCTGTGGAAAGACGCAAAAAATGAACTCAGCCTGACCGCATCGTGGATGCCGCTGCATTTCGATCCTGATGACAACGACGACCATCAGATGAAGCATCTGGATGAGCGTAAAGCGTCCGCCTTCCTCGGCGGCGCGTACTACCGCCACGAAAGCTGGGGTTCGCTGAAAGTGGCGGTCTCTGGTGATGCCACGGATGAAAGCGGCGGCGTGGTAGGCGAGGTCTCTTACTTCCGTCCGATCAGGATGGAACGCCTGACCCTGACGCCTTCTGTGGGGGTGTTCTACAGCGACGAAAGCTATAACGACTACTACTACGGCGTATCCGGCAGCGAGTCTCGCCGCTCAGGTCTGGATGAATACACCGCCGGTGACAGCTGGACGCCATACGTTGGCCTGGCGGCCAAATATCAGTTAACCCAGAAGCTGTACCTGAACGCCAGCGCGGTCTACACCGTATTGCCTGACGACGTGAAGAACAGCCCGATGATCGACCGCGACGACAGCTTCGCGCTGATGACCGGCCTGACCTGGCGTTTCTGATGCGGTAAAGCCGGGTGGCGGCTCCGCCTTACCCGGCCTACGATCGTGCCTGCATTTTTATCTGCAATACAACGTATTCCTTTTTCATTTCTCGATGCTTCTTCCTGTTCCGCCAAAACACGGCTGCACTGATGTTCCTTATGCGCTAATGTGATTCGACCCGATAGCAATAGTGTGTATTATGTGTATAATCATGGAAGGATTGGGATGTGAAAAGTGCGGATGTCATTACTGTTCTGATCAGCCATGGCTGGAAATGTGTCAGAACGAAAGGAAGCCATCATCAGTTTCGCCATCCCGAACAGAAAGGGCTGGTTACTGTCCCACATCCCAAGAAGGATATTAAACCGGGCACTCTCGCCCACATCTGGCGACAGGCGGGAATTAAACACTGATATCAGGAGTAGTTATGTTTTATCCGGCTTACATTCATTCTGACTCCGACGGTAGCGCCAGCGGCTTTTTCCCTGACGTTCCAGGCTGTTTTTTTGCAGGTGATTCCCTGGACGACGCTTTTCAGGATGCGCGTGATGCGCTCACAGCACACTTCGAAGCGCTATTTGAAATGGATAATGCACTGCCTCTTCCGGGTAATGTGGAAGCGCATCTGGAAAGTCGTCCTGAGGATTTCACAGGCGGGCAATGGCTGTTGGTAGATATTAATATGAAACAGTTCGACGGCAGGGCCGAGCGTATCAACATCACGATGCCTCGACGTTTGCTGGTAAAAATTGATTCCTTTGTCAGCGAGCATCCTCAGTTCGGTAATCGAAGCGCATTTCTGGCTGAGGCAGCACGTCGCGTGCTGCCTTAACGTTCTCCCTCTCCCGTGGGAGAGGGTGAGGGCAACAGACCGCAGATATTCAGCCTTCATCCACCCATATCCGCATTTCCCCTTCTCCCCGGTTGGCCCAGCTAAACCAGGGTATAAAGGTCAGCGTCCGGGGCTGACGTTTTACCGGCGAGCGGTCGTATTGCCACAGCGCATCCGTGTCCTTCATGTGACACCCAATCCCCTCTGCCTGTATCAGCATCTTGTGCGCGAAAATCCCTTTCCCTTCAAAGACCCTGAACTCGCTGTTTTCAGGCAGAGAAAGGTGATGAAGATTGGCACCGTTATCAGCCTCTTCCAGGCAGTAGACCAGCGGTCCGCGCTGCAGGGCGACTTTCCCCGCCTGCTGGCGGACCTGTGGGTTGCCATACACCCGGCGAACCGGCATAGGTAACGTTAGCGTAATGACGTCACCCTCCTGCCAGCTGCGGGTCAGATAAAGGTATCCACGTGAGATCTCGCCCGTTACCGCTTTACCATTTAATAAAACGTCAGGCGCGGCACACCAGTCCGGCAGCCGTAGGGCGAGCGTATGCGTGACGGGAACAGGCGAGGTAATGTCGATTTTTACCTGTTCATGCCACGGATAGTTACCGCTAATTCGCAGCGCCAGGGTTTCGTCGCCAACCGGTATGGCGACATCGTTGCCCACGTAAAGGTTAATAAAAAGCGCATCCTGGCGGACGGTATAAATGTAGTGCCCCAGCGAGGTCAGCACGCGGGCGATATTCGGCGGACAACAGGCGCAGCCAAACCAGCGCTGGCGGACGGGTTTCACGTGATCGTAGATATGGTTGAACGCCAGCGTTTTCGGGTGCACCTCCAGCGGATTCACATAAAAGAAATGCTTACCGTCCAGCGCCATCCCGCCCAGTACCGTGTTGTATAACGCGCGCTCCATCACGTCGGCGTAGTGGCCGTCAGCCTCCATCTCCAGCATCCTGCGGGCAAACATCATCAGACCGATGGAGGCACAGCTTTCGGCATACACCGTATCGTTGGGCAGATCGTAATCGCTGCTGAACGCCTCGCCGCTGCTTTGCGAACCGATTCCACCGGTAATGTACAGCTGGCGCTGCGCCATATTTTTCCACAGCCGCAGACAGTCCTGCCGTTTACCCTCGTCATGGCTCAGGCGCGCCAGATGCGCCATGCCCGCCATCAGGTAGACAAAACGCACCGCGTGGCCGATGGCCGTTTGTTGTTCAGAAAGCGGCTGATGCGCCTGGCTGTAGGCTTTGTCCTTGACCATCCAGGCCGGACCATAGGTGTTCCAGTAGGACGTTCTGCCGCGCTTCTCGTATTCGATATCGTAGAAGTGAGGCTGCACGCCGCGTTGTTCAACGAAATATTTCACCAGCGTGAGGTAGCGGGGCTCCTGCGTGACGTCGTACAACCGCATCAGCGCCAGCTCGATTTCCGGATGGCCCGGATAGCCGTGAAGCTGGTTCTCACCAGGGCCAAACACGCTGTTGATATGGTCCGCCAGCCTGCAGACCACATCCAGCAGACGGCGTTTCCCTGTTCCCTGGAAATACGCCACGCCCGCTTCAATCATATGTCCGGCGCAGTACAGCTCGTGGCATTCGGCCATATTCGTCCAGCGCTCCTCGGGGGCTTTCACCGTAAAGTACGTGTTGAGATAGCCATCTTCACACTGCGCTGCGGCAATCAGTTCAATGACCTCGTCGGCGGTTTTTTCCAGTTCAGCATCCTGTTTCTGGCACAGCGACCACGCCACGGCTTCGAGCCATTTCGCCACGTCGCTGTCCTGGAATACCATGCCGTAGAATTCACCTTGCTCCAGGCCCGCCGCAATGCGGAAGTTGGCGATGGCGTGGCTGGGTTCGGCTTCCGTCACGCGATCGTTTAGGGCATCCCACTGGTAGGGGATCACCACCTCACGTACCAGCCGTTGATACTGCCCGAGAAACGGGTCGTTAATTTTCAGTTTATGCAGGTCGGCTTCCATAATAGACATCGTGTTCTCCTCAGGAGGGTACGTGACGCTGGCGCAGGTCGGTGGCAATGCGCGACATCATAGGGTTGTTGAGTCTGCACCAGCGGATAGAGACGGCCAGCAGCAGATGGAAAAGGGCAGGGAGCAGCGTCTCCATGGCGGTGATGCCCTGCAGCGAAGCAGGCGTCTGATTGCCCGCGCCTGGCTGATAGGCCACGGCAATAAACACCAGGCTAATGATCCCTGCGCTGGACGCCCACGCGAGCTTGATGAAAAACAGGTTGAAGGCGAAGTTCATCCCCGAAGAGCGCACGCCGGTTTTCCACTCGCCGTAGTCGTCGGCAAAGGCCATCAACGAGAAGTGCAGCGGCAGGGTGAAGCCCAGGATCACGCCGTTGCTTAAAATGACGATCAGCCAGAGCGTCTGGTGCGCCGGGCCGCCTGGCAGGAACCACATTCCAACAGCCAGTGCTGCAAGCACCAGGTTGGTGTAATAGTAGAGTTTGACGGTATCAATACGGCGCGACAGCGGGCTGACGATCACCGCGCCCAGAATGGCGGCAAAGGTCACCATGGTGAAAAACAGCGAGGTATACGCGGTACTGCCCTGCAGCACGTAGGTGATGAAGTACATATACCCGCCGCCTCGAATGTTGAAGACATTGATCAGCAGGAACGACATCACCAGCATCAGCAGCAGCTGATCGTTTTTACGCAACCCGGCCAGATGCTCGCGCAGGGTGAATTTGCCCATCAGCGCCAGCGGGACGCGCTCGCGCACCCAGAAGAAGCAGCACAGGAACATCACCACGGCGACAGCGCACAGCACCCCAACGCCAAGCTGGTAACCTTTTGCGGCATTGCCCTGGCCCAGCTCCGCGACCAGCCACGGCAGACCCACTGAGACCAGGAAACCCGCAACCCCGCAGAGTACAAAGCGCCATGACTGGCAGGAGATCACTTCATTGTGACGGGTGGTCATGGTGTTGATCAGCGCGCAGTAAGGAACGTTGATGGCCGTATAGCCAACGGACAGCAGCAGGTAGGTGCCGAACGCCCACGCGATTTTCACGCCCATGCTGGCTTCCGGAACGGTGAAAGTCAGCACGCCGATAATCCCGATCGGGAAGGCGACCCACAGCTGCCACGGGCGAAAACGCCCCCAGCGGCTTTGCGTGCGGTCGGCAATAATGCCCATAACCGGATCGGAAATGGCGTCAAATACGCGCAAGGCAATAAAGAGCGTGCCAACGAGCGCAGGCGTCAGACCAAAAATATCGGTATAGAAAAAGGTCAGAAAATTCATGATCAGGCAGGTAATCACCGTCCCGCCCGCATCACCCAGGCCGTAGCCAATTTTTTCGCGGACGGACAAGTGGCTATCTGTTGCCCCTTGTGTCACGTCTGATTCTGTAATCGGTGTGGAAGTCATGAAGTAACTCCTCAGTAATCGAATTTATTATCGTATTTGTGCAAGGTACTCATTTATTCTGCACCGAACGGAAAGGCCAACAAGGGAAGGGAAAAGTATAAAAAGATGACGATTCCGACCTGATGATAAAAATGTGATTCCAATCGGACAGTTATTCGAATATTGATTAATAATCAAAGCGTAAGTTGAATACCAACGGCAATAAAAGCGGAATGGTGAATATCCATGCTTGAATTATCCATAGCGCTTCCGATTAAGGTCCAGAATGGCGGGTTATTTATCTCCCGGGGCGTGGGCCGCCATCCTGCGCGAAAATTAACGTCGTGGGAGATTATTTTTGTCGAAAAAGGGACATTAACGATCCAGGAAGAAAGCACGTTATTTGAGGTAAAAGCAGGAGAGAGTTTGCTGCTTTGGCCAGACCGACGCCATGTGGGCGTGGGCGACTTTCCGGCCGATCTTAAATTTTACTGGCTGCATTTTGAGGTTGAGCATCACCCGCCCCGGTTACCAAATGTGGCAATAGAACAACATTGCCGAGTGAGGGATGCACAGTATGTGATTTCTCTTTTTCGCCAGTTCCTGAGCGAGCAGGAGAAATTACAGCGAAGCGTGGCGCTGGAAATCATTTTATTACTGATTTTACAGCAAATTTCTATTTCATCAGGATATGAAGATAATGCTGATGAAGCCGGTGCGGCGATGGCGTGGAAGGCGAAGCAGCTCATTCGCACGCAGTTTCATTTACCCCTTTCTACGTCACAACTGGCAAAAGCGTTGCACTGCAATGCCGATTACCTCGGGCGGGTGTTTCGCCGGACTTTCCATTTAACCCTGACGGAGGCGATTCATCGCCAGCGCGTCAGGGCGGCAGAAAAGCTGTTGCTAGATGGCTCTGCCTCGCTCACCGAAGTGGCAACCCGCTGCGGCTTTAATGACGTGGGGTATTTTCGGCAGATCTTTTCAAAGCATACCGGGCTAACACCCGCCGTCTGGAAACGGCGGTACTGTAAAGAACATATCAATTCCGGCTGATCACTGGCCGTAATAGGCATTCACCCCATGCTTGCGCAGATAGTGCTTGTCGAGCAGCTCCTGCTGCATAATCGGTAGCTGCGGTGCGAGCTGGCGCGAGAACAGGCCCATGTACGCGCACTCTTCCAGCACGACGGCATTGTGGACCGCATCGGCAGCGTCTTTACCCCAGGCGAACGGGCCGTGGGAGTGGACCAGCACCGCCGGGATCTGCATCGGGCTGAGATCGCGCTCCTCGAAGGTTTTGATGATCACTTCACCCGTCTGGTATTCGTATTCCCCGGCAATTTCTGCCGAGGTCATCAGGCGCGTGCAGGGAATGGTTCCGTAGAAATAGTCCGCGTGCGTTGTGCCCCAGGCGGGTAAATCTTGCCCCGCCTGGGACCAGATGGTGGCGTGGCGGGAATGCGTATGCACGATGCCGCCAATCTCCGGGTAACGTCGGTAGAGCGCAAGATGGGTGGGCGTGTCTGAAGAGGGTTTTTTATTACCCTCGACAACTAGGCCCGTGGCGATATTCACCACCACCATATCCTCCGCCGTCATCACGTCGTACTCCACGCCGGAGGGCTTGATCACCATCAGGCCGCTTTCGCGATCCACCGCGCTGACGTTGCCCCAGGTGAAGGTCACCAGCTGGTGGGCGGGCAGCGCCAGGTTTGCCGCCAGCACTTCGGCTTTGAGTTGTTCTAACATGTCATGCCTCCTTCCTGCATACGGGCTTCAATCCAGCGGCGCGCCTGGATGATTTCCAGCACCGGCTCTTTTGCTTTTTCAGTCCACATTTCAATCAGAAACGCGCCGCGATAGTTCAGCGTATTCAGCGTGTTAAACACGCCGACAAAATCGACGCAGCCTTCGCCAAACGGCACGTCGCGGAACTGTCCGGGGCTTTGCGCGGTAACGGGCTGGGTATCTTTCAGGTGGATCGCGGCGATGCGGTCAATGCCCAGCGTCAGCTCGGCGGTGACGTCGTTGCCCCATGCGCTCAGGTTGCCAACGTCCGGGTAAACGCTGAACCACGGCGAGGCGAGCATGTCGTCCCACTTTTTCCATTTGCTGATGGAGTTCATAAACGTGGTATCCATGATCTCTACCGCCAGCATCACCTGCGCGGCGGCGGCCTGCTCTACCGCCCACGCCAGCCCTTCGGCAAAGCGCTGCTGCGTCCCCTCATCGTGCTCTTCGTAATAGACGTCATACCCGGCAAGCTGGATGGTGCGAATGCCCAGATCGCGCGACAGCCTGATGGCCTTGGTCATGATCTCGCGGGCGCGTTGGCGCACGGTTTCATCGCGGCTACCAAACGGGAAGCGACGGTGGGCAGACAAGCACATGGACGGGATAGACACCCCGGTTTCCAGCATCGCTTCAACCAGCGAAGCGCGCTGCGTGGTGCTCCACTCGAGGCGTGACAAACGTTCGTCGGTCTCGTCGACAGACATCTCAACAAAATCGAACCCGCAGCTTTTCGCCAGTACCAGGCGTTCCGGCCAGGAGAGATCTTTCGGCAGCGCTTTTTCGTAAATCCCTAACGGATGCTGACGCATAGTTATGCTCCCCAGATGTCGCGAATTTGTGAATGGAATGCCTGTGCCACCTGCGGCGGATTAGCGGCGCCTGCCAGCGCGCGCCCGGCAATAAAGGCTTTAACGTTGATCTGCTTAAACAGCAGCAGATCGGCGGGGGTGATGCCGCCGGTAATCGAAAAGCTGTAAACCGATGTCGGAGAGCGCTTTCATTTTGGCGAGATCCGCTTCGCCCCACTGCTGACCGCTCGCCTGCGCGTCGCGGCCGCGATGGTAGATTGCCTGCTTCACGCCGACGCGATGCCACGCGCGCGCGTCGTCCAGCGTCCAGTTGCCAAAGAGCTCCATCTGGATTTCACCTCCGCAACGCAGCGCCACCTCGTGGCCTCGTTCAACGGTGGCCAGCGGCGCGGCGCAGATGATGGTCATCCAGTTCGCGCCCGCGCCAAACGCCTGTTCTGCCAGCGTTTCTCCGGCGTCGGCCACTTTCCAGTCCGCAACGACGATCTTATCCGGGCACTGCTCGCGCAGGGCGCGCACGGCGTTCAGCCCTTCTGTCAGGCACAAAATGGTGCCCGCTTCGACGATATCGACGTGATCTGAAAGCGTCGCGACGTCGCGCTGCGCGGCCTGCAGTGAAGTGTGGTCGAGCGCCAGCTGCAGTAATGGTCGGCTCATAGGTCGTACTCCTTAACACGGGCGTGATAGCCCTGTAGTGCTGAAATCAGTAACTGGTAACGGTGATATTTGCGCTGGTAGGCCGCATGGGCGCGCATGTCCGGCTCAATCACCCGGATGTCATGTTTGAGTGCGCGCTGCGCTGAGTGGAAGTCGGTGAACACACCGGTACCCACCATCGCCGCCAGCGCCGCGCCGGAGCACCCCGTCTCTTCCACCTGCGGCAGCTCAATGGCCAGCCCGCTGACGTCGGCGAGCATTTGCATCCACACGTCCGAATGGGCCGGGCCACCCGTCACGCGCAGTGCCTGCACCTGGGTAAAGCGTTCGAGCATGCGGTTAAGGTGGGTCATGTGGCTGAACACCACGCCTTCGTAAACCGCCTGCAGCAGGTGCGCGCGGGTGTGTAGCGCCTGCATGCCGTAAAAACCACTGGTCATCTCCAGCCCGGCGTTACTGCCGTAAAGGAACGGCAGGAAGAACAGATCGCTTTCCGCTTTCGGCAGGCTGGCGACGGCATGGTTGATCTCATCGAATGACATGTCGCCCCACTGTGCGGTGAGCCACTCAAGGTTGCCGGACGAGGTGGGGCTGGCTTCGTGAACGATGTACTGCTGCGGGTGAACGTAGCGGCCATACACATAGGGGAACGGCTCGTTATCGCGAAGCGCACTGGCGATCCCGCTGGTGACGGCCCAGGTGCCCATCACGGCATTCAGCGTGTGTTGGTCTTGCAGCCCGGCGCAGACTGCGGTGGAAACCACATCAAACAGTCCACCCACGACGGGCGTGCCCGCCGCGAGACCGGTAAGTGCGGCTGCCTGAGCGGTGATTTCCCCGCAAATTTCTGCTGAACCGACAATCGGCGGCAGGGCGCCGTCAATTTCGCTGATACCGAGCCAGTGCGTAAGCTGTGGGTCGTATTTCCCGGTATTCATGTTGTAGAGATTGGACTCGGAGATATTGCTCTCCTCACAGCCCTTCACGCCGGTCAGACACCAGCGCAGATAGTCGTGCGCCATCATTACGCAGCCAATCTGCTGGTACCGCTGCGGCTCGTCCTCTTTCACCCAGCGCAGGAGCGAGGCCGGGTGCCCGGTCCACAGCGTCTGGCGCGTATGTGGGTAGAGCTTTTCGGGAATGCCGTCCTGCTGCCAGCGCTGCACTATCTCCAGCGCACGGCGGTCAGAGGAGAGTATGGCGTTGCCCAGCGGTTGGTCCTGTTTATCGAGCAGAAACAGACCTTTACCCTGTGCAGAAATGCCGACACCTTTAATCTGGTTGCCGTTTACGCCTGAATGTTTGAGCAGCGTTGCGACGGTGGCGTGGCAGTGCTGCCACAGTGAGGGCATATCCCGCTCCGCGTAGCCAGCACGCGGGCTTAGCGTGGCAACGGAGCGACGTTCGATACAAATTTCCTTGCCCTGGCTGTTGTATAAACCGGCTTTGAGATAAGTACCGCCACAATCGATACCCAGCCAGAAGGGCTCTTTTTCACTCATCTTCATCTCACTTATTCGCCGGGTGGACCCTGTTCGGTTTTCTCCCTCTCCCCGTGGGAGAGGGCTGGGGTGAGGGCATCAGGCCGCACGTTTATGCGGAGTCACCGTGGGATTAGGCTCTGCGCCGGCATCGCATTTCGCCGGTAACAGCAGGGCCAGCAGTGACGCCAGCGCCAGCGACACCGCCAGGCAGTAAACGCCCGCGTCTTTGCTGTATAGGGTGATCAGCACGCCAACCGCATACGGGCCGCAGAAGCCACCAAGGTTGCCCAGGGCGTTGATCACGCCGCGCGCGCCGCCCGCCATCTCTGCGCTGAACAGACGTGCCGGGATGGTCCAGAACACGCCCGCGGCGGACTGCAGGAAGAACCCGCAGCCCACCAGTGCGGAATATGCCAGCCAGGTGTTTGCTTTCAGCGCCACGGAGAGGAACATGCAGAGCGCAAAGCCAATCAACGGCAGGGAGACAAACAGCTTGCGCTTGCCGGTGCGGTCAGAGAGCGTAGAGAACAGGAACATCCCCGCAATGGCGCCGATGTAAGGCAGAATGCCCACCTGACCAATGCTGGTGTGCGTCAGCTCTTTCAGGATGGTCGGCAGCCAGAGGGTGTAACCGTAAATTCCGGTCTGGTAGAAGAAGTTCAGGGCGATCAGCTGCCACATGGTTTTGTCGGACAGCACAGCGCGGAGCGAGGCATTTTTTACCTCTTTTCCGGCGATGGCCTGCTGCTCCGCCGCCAGCGTTTGCACCAGATAGTTTTTCTCCGCCTCTGAAATCCAGCGGGCTTCCTGCGGTCGGTCGTAAACGGTGTACGCCCACAGCACCAGCACAACGACGGACATCAGACCTTCAATGATGAACAGCCAGCGCCAGTCGAGTGCGGTGATGATCCAGCCCGAAAGCGGGGCGGTGATAATCCCGGCGATGGGCACGAACATAATCACAATCGCGTTGGCGCGACCGCGCTCGGCATCCGGGAACCAGTTGCTGATCATGGTGAGCACAACGGGCAGCATCCCGCCTTCCGCCACGCCGAGTAAGAAGCGCAGCACCAGAAGCTGATACTGATTCGTCACGAGACCCGTGAGCACCGAGATCACCGCCCAGGCAACCAGCGACCAGCCGATAAACTTCTTGCCGCTGCCGTGCACGGCAATTTTGCCGCCGGGAACCTGCAGGAACAGATAGCCGATAAAGAAGATTCCACCTGCCAGGCCCGCCATAGTGGCGGTAATACCCAGTTCTTCATCCATACCGCCGGGCATGGCAAAGGCGATATTCACGCGGTCCATATATGAAATAATGCAGGCGATAAGAATGGGAGGAATGATTCTTAGCCAGCGCTGGCGCGGAATGTCCGCTTGTAGAGTATTCGAGTAAGTGTTCATATTTACTGTCTCAGTCAATGTAACCGGAATAGGGATATTTTTATTGTTATTGCGTTGCTTTATTCATTTCGCTAATACCGTCACGCAAAATAGCGATGCGATGGCTGACGTCAGCATTAGCATTTATTTCCAGTAATTTAATACCGGAGAATTTCAACGTTACGGCGCTCGCCGCAGTAAAGAGTGGTTTTGCGTGTTCAGTTGACATCAAACTGTCGGCGCAGAATGAAGAAAACGGCGCGTGAAGATCCTGCCATTCACCGTATTCACCGCTAGTAGTCGTGCCCGAAAACATCAGTGCCCCCAGCTTTCCGGCTTTGAGCGCGGCCTGAACATGTTCCAGCGGGAGCGTCGTATTACGACCTTCGATGGCCGACCGCGCCCAGTTGATGCAGACGCTGATATCCGTCTCTTTTACCACCTCCAGCACCTGCTCTAAGGGCAGGAAGCCCTTGCGAGGTGCCGGACCGTTCATGGCATCGCAGTGTTCCAGCACCAGATCGCAGCCCCAGTCCCAGCCCGCGATTTCCCGGATCGAGCGTGAAAACGCCCCGGTAGCCTGTTCGACGGAAGCATTGCCCGCCTGCGGGGCTGCCTGCATTTCCAGGGCGATTACTTTGCCCGGATAACGGGCGTTCACGGCGTTTACTTTCTGGTGCAGATGCCGGTAGAACTCGACGCAAGCTTTACGCTGCGCTTCGTCGGCTGAGGCCAGGCCAAACGCGCCGTTGCTGCCTCGGCGGCGCATGTTCTCCATCACTGCCGTGACGACAATTTGCCAGTCACCCGGCGTATGGCGGAACAGCCATTCATCCCCAAACGGATGAAGATGTTCAAGGCACGGCTGTTCCAGCCCGCGAATGTTCGGCGTGTCGGAAAGTTCCCGCCAGAAGGTTTGTTCTTCTTGTTCCCCTTTCTGGTGAAACGAGGGTGCGCAGGGGTACGCACCAATAATAAAACTGGTATTGGTCATTTCGCGTTCCTGTATTTATATCCGTCATACTTCAAGTTGCATGTGCGTTGGCTGCGCTCGTTCACCCCAGTCACTACTTATGTAAGCTCCTGGAGATTCACTCTCTTGCCGCCTTCCTGCAACTCGAATTATTTAGGGGATATCAGAAAATTAATCTAATTCGCTGATTGCCACTTTCACCACAATTTTACGAATTGCGGATTCCTTGTTTTTAATACAGGCAGGACGGTGCACATCCTGCGGGAAAAATAGGGCATAGTTGCCGGGTGTCATTTCGATAAAGGATTCATTTTCGCTGTCGTGATAAAAAATAATATCCCGCTGTTCCAGTAATGATTCGCTTATTTCGTTATTGCCGGTATCAATAGCGATACCGATTTTCTCTTCACCCCATGCCAAAACTGAATATCCAGATAGCGGCGGTGCACTTCCGGACGGTTCTCGTGCGGTTCCTTTGTCGTCAGATCGAGAACCTGGGCAAAAATAGTGCGGCCTTCAATTTCCACCACGCCCGGCTCTCGGGTGAGATTGCCCTCGTCGTCGAAGCCGCCATCGACCGGCAGCTCGCGTCCGGCCAGGCGATTCACTTCCAGCATGCCGTAGGAGAACATCGACATCGACATATCGACCATGGTGATCGGGTTAGAGGGAATAGCCACGATCAGCGGGTTGGTGCCGATGCAGCATTCTTTTGATCCCCATGCGGGCATCACGGCGATAGAGTTGGTCCAGCAAATGCCGATATAGCCTTTCTCCGCCGCCTGCCAGCCGTAGCTGCCGCCGCGCATCCAGTGGTTCGCGTTACGCAGTGCCACCAGACCAATACCGTGGTCGGACGCCAGCTCGGTGGCGCGATCCATCATCTTTTTCGCCGTCAGGTTGCCGATGGCGCGCTGGGCATCCCACTGTTCGATAGCCCCTAATGTCATCACCCGTTTTGGCTGAGCGTCGGGAATGATGTCGCCAGCATCAAGCTGCTGAATAAAGCGCGGGAAGCGGTTAACGCCGTGCGAATAGACGCCGGACTCCGTGGTGCGGGCGAACATCTCGGCGCAGGCGTCTGCGGTTTCCGCTTTCACACCGCGATCGAGCAGGACCCGATTGAACGCCGCTTTCAACTCTTCAAAGGTCACTTTCATCCCTGTTCTCCTGTTCTTTTAAGGGGCAAGTGCGAGTGCTTTTTTATCGCTAAATTTCACTATGCGAAATCTGATTTCAGATATATCGATCAAATTTTGTCAGATCAACGACATTCATGTTTTTCAAAATCGATTAAAATCAAATGGTTGTGTTTTTTCTGTTGAGATCGTGAACTGAACCACACTTTGCGCTACCATCAGGGCGCGATAAAAAGGATCCATTTAATGAGCATGAAAGAGAGCGAGATGACGCAAGAAAAAGAGAGGCCAGCAGGCAGCCAGAGCTTGTTTCGCGGCCTGATGCTGATTGAGATCCTCAGCAACTATCCGAACGGATGTCCGCTTGCGCATTTATCGGAACTGGCGGGGCTGAATAAGAGCACCGTGCACCGCTTGCTGCAGGGGCTACAGTCGTGCGGGTACGTGAGCCCGGCACCCGCGGCGGGCAGCTATCGCCTGACCACCAAATTTATCGCCGTCGGGCAAAAGGCGCTGTCGTCGCTGAATATCATCCACGTGGCCGCTCCGCACCTCGAAGCGCTGAACATCGCGACCGGCGAGACGGTGAACTTCTCCAGCCGGGAAGACGACCACGCGATCCTGATTTACAAGCTCGAACCGACAACCGGTATGCTGCGCACGCGCGCCTATATCGGTCAGCATATGCCGCTCTACTGCTCCGCAATGGGCAAGATCTACATGGCGTTTGGTCATCAGGACTACGTGGCGAGCTACTGGGAAAGCCATCAGGAACAGATCCAACCTTTGACGCGCAACACCATCACTGAGCTGAGTGCGATGTATGATGAGCTGGCGGAAATTCGCGATCGCAGCATGGCGATGGACAAAGAAGAGAACGAGCTGGGGGTTTCCTGCATTGCCGTGCCGGTCTTTGATATCCACGGCCGCGTGCCGTATGCGATCTCCATTTCGCTGTCGACGTCGCGCATGAAGCAGGTGGGTGAGAAGAACCTGCTCAAGCCGCTGCGCGAAACGGCAGAGGCTATCTCAAAAGAGCTGGGTTTTAACGTGCGCGAGGCGTAACAGATGAACCGATTTATCATGGCGGATGCGGAAAAATGCATTGGGTGTCGCACCTGCGAAGTGGCCTGCGCGGTGTCGCATCAGAGCGCTGTCTCCGCTCATGCCTTTACGCCCCGCCTTCGGGTGGTTAAGGGGGACGACTACACAACGGCAGTGGGTTGCCATCAGTGCGAGGATGCGCCGTGTGCTAACGTCTGCCCAACCCATGCCATCAGCCGTACGGCGGGAACATGGCTCGTTGAGCAGACGCGCTGCATTGGGTGCAAAAGCTGTATGGTGGCGTGTCCGTTCGGGGCGATGCAGGTGCGCCTGGAGGGAAAAAGGGCGCAAGCGCTGAAATGTGATTTATGCCTGCATCGCGAAGGCGGACCGGCCTGCGTGGAGGCCTGTCCAACCCATGCGTTGCGATGCGTTGATCCTGCCAGACTACGCGCCGAACGGCTGCATAATCTGGCGTAAGAACTTACTGACCGTCTTCGCGCCAGGCTTTTTCAATTTCTTCGGCGAGAATTTTAACACCCGCTTCGATTTTTTCCGGATCGGGCACGTAGTTCATGCGCATGCACTGGTGAGTATGCGGCCACGGCTTATCCAGCCCCGGGAAGAAATAATCGCCCGGTACCATCAGCACGCCGCGCTTTTTCAGGCGCTGGTAGAGCAGTTCGGTGGTGATAGGCAAATCCTTAAACCACAGCCACAGGAAAATCGCCCCTTCAGGCTTGTGGATCAGGCAGCGTTCTTCCGGCAAGTAGCGGCGAAGTATCGCAATCGTCTCCTGTACGCGCTGGTAATAGAATGGCTTGATCACGTCATTGGACAGACGCAGCAGGTCATTGCGCTTAATCATTTCGCACATCATCGCCGGGCCAATGCCGCCCGGTGAGAGGCTGATAATGCCGTTCATATTGGTGATGGCGGTGATGATTTTTTCGTTGGCGATGATGATGCCGCAGCGGCTGCCCGGCAGACCCAGCTTAGAGAGGCTCATGCACAGGACAATGTTCGGGTTCCACAGCGGACGTGCTTCGCTGAAGATAATGCCCGGGAACGGCACGCCGTAGGCGTTATCGATCACCAGCGGAATGCCGTGCTGATTCGCGAGAGCATCCAGCTTCATCAGTTCGTCGTCGGTGATCACGTTGCCCGTTGGGTTAGTCGGGCGCGATACGCAGATCATGCCCGTCTCTTCACCAATATGCAGGTGTTCAAAATCGACGTGATATTTGAACTGGCCTTCCGGCAGCAGCTCGATGTTCGGGCGCGCGGAGACGAACAGATCCTCTTCCAGGCCGGAATCGGCATAGCCGATATACTCCGGCGCCAGCGGGAACAGCACTTTTTTGGTGGTGCCGTCGGCGCGACGCCCTGCGAACAGGTTAAACAAGTAGAAAAACGCGCTCTGGCTGCCGTTTGTCAGTGCAATATTCTGTGGTTCGATATCCCAACCCAGCTCGTCACGCAGCATTTCGGCGAGGAGTGCCAGCAGTTCGGTTTTCCCCTGCGGGCCGTCGTAATTGCAAAGCGCATCGGTTGCTTTGCCGCTTTCCAGCATCTGAGCGAGCAGCGTCTGGAAATAGGTATTCATCTCCGGAATTTGAGCCGGGTTTCCGCCGCCGAGCATGATTGCGCCCGGTGTGCGCAGCCCGTCGTTGAGGTCCTCCATCAGGCGAGTAATGCCTGAATGGCGGGTAAATTTGTCGCCGAAAAGTGAAAACGTCATAGCAGGTGATCTGTCGAGCTTATTTTGAAAGTGGGTAACCATAACGCTAGCACCGTGCTGGTGCAAATCGGGTGATGTGGTCGGATTTGTTGTTTTGTATGGCGGAATTGGATTTATATAGTGAATAGTTCTGGTGGATTTCCCCTCACCCCGACCCTCTCCCAAAAGGGAGAGGGGGAAAAGACGGCGCCGTGCGGTTCCCTCTCCCGTGCGGGGAGGAGAGGGTTAGGGTGGGGGGGAATTATGGATTACCTGCCCATACCACCATCACCTTATCGCCCATGTGCTCGCGCACGAAGCCATATCCCTCTTTCAGCGACAATGTGGTTTGCTTGCCTTCACCGATCGCCGGATGGCGGGCGCGGAACTGACCCAGCGTTTGCCAGTGGGCGACGGTTAGGGCCTGCTTGCCCGTGACGTCCTGCCAGTTCATATCTGATCGGGTGCCCTGTAATGGGTCAGAACCTGTTGGCCCGAACGGACGCTCGGATTCATCCCCGTAATAGATTTGTACGCTGCCCGGTGCTAACAGAAGCAGCTCCGCAGCTCGCTGGCCCCCTTCGCGGAACAGACGCGTATCGTGTGATGAGAGATAGCTCAGCACGTTGAAGCTTTGCAGCTTTTCCGCCATCTGCTGCCAGGTGAGATCCATATCGGCCAGGCAATCCACCGCTTTTGCCGCCTGCTCCTGATAATCAAAGTTGATCATCGCATCAAAACCGTGGCGGTAATAATCGCTTTGCATCACCCCGTGGCCCCAGGATTCCCCGGTCATCCAGAACGGTGCGTTGTCGAGCTTTTTATCCGGGTTCGCCCCTTTCCAGGCGGCCAGCGCCTGGCTTGCCTGGTCTTTCAGCTGTTGCCAGGCGGCAAGCTCAACGTGTTTCGCCGTATCCACCCGGAAACCGTCGATGCCGTAGTCACGTACCCACTGGCTCAGCCAGTGGGTCAGATAATCGCGCGGGGTATATCCGGGGATGGCCTTCGCGTGGGTGTCGGGCTTGTGTTGGTAAAAGTTAGGCAACCCGGAAGGCGTCGTGGATTCCGTTTTCAGATCCGGCAGAAATGCCAGCGACATGGTCAAATCGTCGAAGCCGGGGTTATCGTAATTGCCGATGTCCGTGCGGATCCACTTTTTGCCCCACCATTTCTCCCATGCGGCTTTGTCGCTAAAGTTGATGTAGTCGTTAAAGCTGTGCCAGCTTTGGCCCGCGCCAGGCTTCCAGTCCGTCCAGCGTTCTCCCAGCGTCTTTTTCAGTTCATCATCCTGAAGGTACAGGGCACCAAACTGAAATTCCTGCATGTCTGACAGCGTGGCATAGCCAACGTGGTTCATAACGATATCAAACAGAACGCGGATCCCGCGCTTGTGCGCTTCGTCGACAAGATGGCGTAAATCATCTTCGGTGCCCATGTTGGCGTCGAGCCTGGTCCAGTCCTGGGTGTAGTAGCCGTGATAGGCGTAGTGGGGGAAATCTCCTTTGGTGCCACCGCCTACCCAGCCGTGGATCTGCTCAAGCGGGGAGCTTATCCAAAGCGCGTTCACCCCCAACTGCTGTAAATAATCGAGCTTGCCGGCGAGTCCTTTGAGATCCCCGCCGTGGAAGGTGCCGATCTCCTGCATACCGTCTTTATGGCGACCGTAGCTGTTGTCGTTGCCCGGGTCACCATTCACATAACGGTCGGTCAGCACAAAATAGACGGTAGCGTTTTGCCAGCTAAACGGCGCAGGCTTGTCGGTTTCCGCGCGCTCAAGCAGCAGCAGGCCGTTACTGTTGGCGGCTGGCTGCAGGGTGATTTTTCCATTCTGCACCGTCGCCGTCTGTTTACTGTAGTAGTCGCGCACCACGGAGCCTTCCGGGAAGGTACTGCTGACGTCCAGCGTCAGCGGTTTGCCGTCCCACTTCGGACACTGGCGAATGACGTTTGCAACCGGCTGTTCTGAGGCACTCTGAATCGTCAGCTGCAGGGTGGGCGTGCCGGAGCGGGTATCAATCCGCATCTGGTAGTCACCGTCGCGGAAAAGGCGCCACTGCGGCGGCGTGCCGTCACAGGGCTTGAGCGACAGCATCTCATTGAGTTTTATCGCATCTGCAGGCTGCCAGCACGTCTTGTCAAAACTCAGCGTCAGAGGACGCGTACCCTTCGCAAGCTTTGCCTGGCTGGTGAAGACCCCGGTGCCTTCGGCGCTAAATGTGCTAAACCCCGGCGATGACCAGTCGGCATGCGCCAGTGCGGGTAACATCAGAAAGGCTAATGCGGTACGTTTCATTCCTTTTTCCTGTCGCGGCATTTTTGACCAGTGTGCCATCAGGCGGGGGGCTGAAACTCATCCCCTGTCGCTTTCTGCCAGGAGGATGCGTGAGGATGAGTGATCTCGCGCAAAATTAGGCAGTTATCTGCGATAGCGCACACAGTTTTTGTGGAATGATGTTTTTATGAGCAAGTTTCAGGTGACATAGTTTCGGAATTGGACTATTTCTATACGTGCTCTTGAAGTCTATTTTTGATATGATTTGAGATTCCGCTCTCAAATTTGTGAAAAAAATAAGGTGTTGGGATGATTACATCCGACCAGGAGACCTAATGATATCGACTCCCATTCGACGATATGGGGCTGCGATACTCATGTTACTCACCACGGCATTTTCGGGTGAGGTGCTTGCGAAGACGCACACGGATACAACGAGTAAGAAAGCCCACGTAATAAAGACGACAAGTAGTAAGGTTAGCAGTAAACAAGAGTATTCTCGCAATAGTGCAAAGAGTAGTTCACTTCCTGATTTGCGAAAATACCCTTCCGGAACACCAAGGAAAAAAGCGTTTCTCCGGACGGTAATGCCTTACATCACGAGTCAAAATGCCGCGATTACTGCGGATCGTAACTGGCTGATTTCCAAGCAGTACGATAGCCGCTGGTCGCCGTCAGAGCGCGCGCGTCTGAAAGATATCACGAAGCGCTACAAGCTGAGCTGGAACGGTAACACCCGTCGTGTGCCGTGGAATGCTCTCCTTGAGCGTGTAGATATCATCCCGGGCAGCATGGTTGCTACCATGGCTGCTGCCGAAAGCGGCTGGGGTACTTCTAAGCTTGCGCGTAGCAACAACAACCTTTTCGGCATGAAATGTGTGAAAGGTCGTTGTAATAATGCCCCTGGCAAGGTGAAAGGCTATTCGCAGTTTGAATCTGTGAAAGATTCCGTCAGCGCTTACGTAGTGAATCTGAACACGCACCCGGCCTACTCATCGTTCCGTAAATCACGCGCTCAGCTGCGTAAAGCGGACCAGGAAGTGACGGCCAGTACGATGATCCACAAGCTGAAAGGTTATTCGACAAAGGGACAGAGCTATAACAACTATTTGTTCGCCATGTACCAGGATAACCAGCGTTTAATCGCCGCCCATATGTAATCTCAAAAAAAACGCCTTCCACTGGAAGGCGTTTTTTTTTCTATATCAGCACCTCGCTGTGGCGATCCCGATACTCCTTCGGCGTGGTGTCATACTCTTTGCGGAACACCGAATAGAAATATTGCAGAGACGGGTAACCGCACATCTGCGAGATTTCGTTGATCGACAGCGACGTGGAAATGAGCAGGCTGCGTGCTTTCTCCAGCTTTTCAGCATGGATTACGGCATGAATGGTTTCGCCCACCTCTTCTTTAAAACGCTTCTCCAGATTCGAACGCGAAATGCCCACCGAATCCAGCACCTGATCGACCTTAATCCCTTTGCAGGCGTGGTTGCGAATATAGTGCATGGCCTGAATGACGGCCGGGTCGCTTAAGGAGCGATAATCGGTTGAGCGACGTTCCACCACGCGGACAGGAGGCACGAGCAAACGCTGAAGCGGCAGAGATTCTTTATCCAGCAGACGATGCAGCAGCTTCGCCGCCTGATAGCCCATCTGACGCGTGCCCTGAGCAACGGAGGAGAGCGCCACGCGAGACAGATAGCGGGTCAGTTCTTCGTTATCTATGCCAATCACGCACAGCTTTTCGGGCACCGGAATGTGTAAGTGTTCGCAGACCTGCAGCACGTGCCGCGCGCGAGCGTCCGTCACGGCGATAATACCGGTTTGCGGCGGCAGCGTTTGCAGCCAGTCCGCCAGGCGGTTTTGCGCGTGCTGCCAGTTTTCCGGCGCGGTCTCCAGCCCCTGGTACACCACGCCGCGATACTTCTCCTGTGCGACCAGCTGGCAAAACGCGTGTTCTCGCTCAACGGCCCAGCGCTTGCCGCTGGTGGCCGGTAACCCATAAAACGCGAAGCGATGGACGCCTTTCTCTTTTAAATGGAGAAAGGCGGCCTCGACCAGGGCATGGTTATCGGTGGCAATATAGTGGACCGGCGGATAGTGTTCGGGCGCATGATAGGAGCCGCCGACGCCCACTATCGGGACATCGACGTCGGTCAGCAGCTGCTCGATGACGGGATCGTCATAGTCGGCAATGACGCCATCGCCCAGCCAGTCTTTGATGTTTTCCAGACGGGTGCGAAAATCTTCTTCAATAAAAATGTCCCATTCAGATTGCGACGCCTGCAAATATTCACCAACACCTTCCACCACCTGACGGTCGTAGGCTTTATTGGCATTGAATAACAACGTAATGCGGTGACGCTTTTCAAACATGGCTCACTTCCCAATTAAGTCACAATACGGTTATCAGGCCCGTCGCTTGGTGGCCGAGTCCATCCAGACTGCCAGTAAAAGAATGGCCCCCTTGACGATATACTGCCAAAACGTCGGGACGTCCATCATACTCATCCCGTTATCCAACGACGCCATGATAAATGCCCCCATGACCGCGCCCGCCACGCTACCGATACCCCCTGCGAGGCTGGTGCCGCCAATGACGCAGGCGGCGATAGCATCCAGCTCGGCGATGTTACCGGCGGAGGGAGAACCGGCGCCCAGACGCGAGCTGAGGATCAGCCCGGCGATAGCGACCATCAGGCCGTTAATGGCGAAGACCGCCAGCTTGGTACGCTCGACATTGATACCCGAGAGGCGGGCAGCTTCAAGGTTGCCGCCTATGGCATAAATACGGCGGCCAAACGCGGTGCGCGTCGCCATAAACATACCGGCCAGCAGTAAAAGCGCCAGCAGCAGGACGGGTGTCGGGACACCGCGATAGTCGTTCAGAAGCCAGATGGCGCCCAGCACAATGACCGCCGTGAGCGCCTGACGCCCCAACACCGATGTTGACGCCGGAGAAGCCAGCCCCAGCGCCTGACGACGCATGCGTCCACGCCACTGCCACGCGACAAACCCCAGCAACCCCGCCACACCGAGGGCAAAGCCCACGCTATCCGAGAGGTAACTCTGACCAATCTGCGACATGGCTGCACTGGTCGGGGAGACGGTGGTGCCGTTAGTGATGCCGATTAAGATCCCGCGAAAGGCCAGCATCCCCGCCAGGGTGACAATGAACGATGGCACCTTACGGTAGGCAACCCACCAGCCGTTCCAGGCACCCAGAACCAGACCCAGCACCAGCGTGACCGCCACGGTCAGCGGCAGCGGCCACCCGAGCCAGACGTCAAAAATCGCCGCCACGCCGCCGAGTAGACCCATCATCGACCCGACCGACAGGTCGATCTCCGCGGAGATAATCACGAACACCATGCCCACGGCCAGAATGCCGGTGATGGCGGTCTGGCGGAGCAGGTTGGAGACGTTACGTGCGCTTAAGTACGAGCCATCGGTCATCCAGGTAAAGAACAGCATGATGACGATAATGGCCGCGATCATCACGAAAACCTGCAGGTTAAGCGCTTTTAGCCCCGCGAATGCACCGGGCGTCGGAACAGCGACTTTGATATCAGACGGATTGCTTTTCGACATGACGTTCGCTCCTTAAAGCGGCTTCCATCACCTGCTCCTGCGTCAGGTTCTGGTTAATCAGGTTGGCTTTCAGTTTTCCCTCGTGCATGACCAGCACGCGGTCGCTCAGGCCGAGCACTTCGGGTAACTCAGACGAAATGACAATGACGGCAATCCCTTGCTGTACAAGCTGATTAATCAGTTTGTAGATTTCATATTTGGCACCGATATCAATCCCGCGCGTCGGCTCATCAAGGATTAATATGCGTGGATTGAGAAGCAGGCAGCGTGCCAGAATCGCCTTCTGCTGGTTTCCCCCGCTCAGACGGCCAATCGCCAGTTCCGGCGAGGAGGTTTTGACCTTCAGCCGGGCAAGCGACTGGAGGATGCACTGCTGCTCGGCGGCGTCGTCCAGGCTGCTCAGCGCGCCGGAGAACCGATCGAGTGCCGCAAGCGTAATGTTTTTACCCACAGCCATCACCGGTACGATGCCGTCTTTCTTACGATCTTCCGGCACCATGGCAATGCCGTGGACAATCGCCTGCTGGCAGTTGTCGATTTTCACCGGCTGACCGTCGATATAAACCGTGCCCTCCCAGCGCCCCGGCCACACGCCAAACAGGCACTGTACGGCTTCGGTGCGCCCGGCACCGACGAGGCCAGCAATCCCAAGAATTTCACCGCTGTGAAGGGAAAACGAGACGTTATTGACGCGCTTGATGTGGCGGTTAACGGGGTGCCACGCGGTCAGGTTTTCCACGCGCAGCACTTCATCGCCCTTAGCGTGAGGCTCATTCGGGTAGAGCGCCGTCAGCTCGCGGCCCACCATCATGGTGATGATGTCATCTTCACTCATGCCTGCGGCTTCACGCGTGCCGATGTGCTGCCCGTCGCGGATCACGCAGATGGTGTCCGAAATGGCTTTGACCTCGTTCAGCTTGTGCGAAATATAGATACAGGCGATGCCGTGGTTTTGCAGATCGCGGATGATGTTGAGCAGAACCGCGGTTTCCTGTTCGGTAAGCGAGGCCGTTGGCTCATCAAGGATCAGCAGCCTGACCTGTTTATTTAGCGCCTTCGCTATTTCGACCAGCTGCTGTTGCCCGAGGCCCAGATCCCCCACGCGGGTATCCGGTGAAATGTTGAGGCTCACCTGCGCCAGCAGCTTTTCGCAGCGGAGCGTCATGGTGTCGTAATCCAGCACGCCGCGGTGGGAAATTTCGGCCCCGAGGAAGATGTTCTCCAGCACGGTGAGATGCTTCACCAGCGCCAGCTCCTGGTGGATGATGGCGATGCCTTTGCGTTCGGTATCGCGGATGTGTGTCGCCTGAATCACTTCGCCGGCAAAGACGATTTCGCCTTCGTAGCTGCCGTGTGGGTAGATCCCGCACAGCACTTTCATCAGCGTCGACTTGCCCGAGCCGTTCTCGCCGCACAATGAAACCACTTCGCCGGGGTTCAACCGGAGGCTAACGTTATCGACGGCTTTCACCGTGCCGAAGCGCTTGGTGATGCTTTTCATTTCAAGTAAATAGGGCATAACCGCTCCACATAACCCGAGGGAAGAACAGTACAACGTGATACGCCCCCGCAGAGCAGGGGCCGCGCCGGATTACAGTTCGCTCTTCTTGTGGAAACCGTCTTTAACCACGGTGGCGTCAATGTTCTCTTTATTGACTTCAATCGGCGTGAGCAGGCGAGCCGGAACGTCTTTCAGGCCGTTATTCAGCGTTGCGTCTGCTTTAGGTTGTTTGCCATTGCCCAGCTCCACGGCGATTTCCGCCGCCGTATTGGCCAACTGGGTAATCGGTTTGTAGACCGTCATGGTTTGGGTGCCTGCGATAATGCGTTTTACGCCAGCGAGATCGGCATCCTGTCCTGAAATGGCGACTTTTCCGGCCAGCCCCTGTGCGCTCAGGGCCTGGATAGCGCCGCCTGCAGTGGCATCGTTGGAGGCCACAACCGCATCAATTTTGTTGTTGTTGGCTGTCAGCGCGTTTTCCATAATTTTCAGCGCGTTTTCTGGCAGCCAGCCGTCGGCCCACTGATCGCCAACCACTTTAATTTTCCCGTTATCGATGTACGGCTTAAGGACTTTCATTTGCCCTTCGCGGAACAGTTTGGCGTTGTTATCTACCGGAGAGCCGCCCATCAGGAAATAATTGCCCTGAGGCACTTTGTCGATCAGGCTTTGCGCCTGTAATTCCCCGACTTTTTCATTGTCGAACGAAATATAATAATCAATATCCGCATTATTAATCATGCGGTCATAGGCCAGGACTTTTATGCCTTCCTGTTTGGCTTCTTTCACTACATTACTTAATACCTGGCCGTTATAGGGGATAATGACCAGAACATCGACGCCACGGTTGATCATATTCTCGATTTGCGACATTTGTGTTTCTTCATTGCCGTTAGCCGACTGAACAAACACGCTGGCACCGAGGGATTCTGCTTTTTTAACAAAAATATCGCGATCTTTTTGCCAGCGCTCCAGGCGCAGGTCGTCAATCGCCATGCCAATTTTGACCTCTTTGGCATGTCCTGCAAAGCTTGCAAGGAGGAGCGTAGTGCAGAGCGTTAGAGTCAGGTTCTTTATCTTCATAATTATTAGGCCTTTTTGTAGGGGTATGTGTTGCTGAGATAAAAGAAACATTCACTGCTGAGACGCAGCAAATTTTTAACGCGGAAAGGCGGGCTGGCAATTACAGATTTTTATCTTCTCATTATGATATTTGGTTTATTTCTGAATTTATGACCGCGATCGGATTTTAAAATACGTAACGTCTTAATTACATTTGATTCTGGAATACGCGCCGAAAAATAGTTTGTCTGCGCATTATTTTGCGAGCCAGCGCACAGTTATGCATTCTCTCAATAGCAGTGTGAAATAACGTAATTGAGCAACCCAAAATGTCTATTCACTATTACTCCTGTATCAACGACTCGCCGCATACCCTGATTATGGAGCTCAATATGCAAGCTTATTTCGACCAACTCGATCGTGTTCGTTACGAAGGCCCAAAAACGACCAATCCTTTAGCATTTCGTCACTACAACCCGGATGAGCTGGTGCTGGGTAAGCGCATGGAAGATCATCTGCGCTTTGCCGCCTGTTACTGGCATACCTTCTGCTGGAACGGCGCCGATATGTTCGGCGTGGGTTCCTTTGACCGCCCGTGGCAGCAGCCGGGTGAGGCCATTGAGCTGGCAAAGCGCAAAGCCGATGTCGCATTTGAGTTCTTCCACAAGCTAAACGTGCCGTACTACTGCTTCCATGACGTGGACGTGTCGCCGGAAGGGGCGTCGCTGAAAGAGTATCTGAACAATTTTGCGCAGATGGTAGATGTACTGGCGGCGAAACAGCAGCAAAGCGGCGTGAAGCTGCTCTGGGGCACGGCAAACTGCTTCACCAACCCACGCTACGGCGCAGGCGCGGCAACCAATCCGGATCCGGAAGTGTTTAGCTGGGCAGCCACGCAGGTGGTGACTGCAATGAACGCTACGCATCAGCTGGGTGGCGAGAACTATGTCCTGTGGGGTGGCCGTGAAGGTTATGAAACGCTGCTGAACACCGACCTGCGCCAGGAGCGCGAGCAGATTGGCCGCTTTATGCAGATGGTTGTCGACCATAAGCACAAAATCGGCTTCCGCGGCACGCTGCTGATCGAGCCGAAACCGCAGGAACCGACCAAGCACCAGTATGACTACGACGTGGCGACGGTGTATGGCTTTCTGAAGCAGTTCGGTCTGGAAAAAGAGATTAAAGTGAACATTGAAGCCAACCACGCCACGCTAGCGGGCCACTCTTTCCATCACGAGATCGCGTCTGCCATTGCGCTGGGCATTTTCGGCTCTGTCGATGCGAACCGTGGCGATGCACAGCTGGGCTGGGACACCGATCAGTTCCCGAACAGCGTGGAAGAGAATGCCCTGGTGATGTACGAAATCGTCAAAGCGGGCGGTTTCACCACCGGCGGCCTGAACTTTGACGCCAAGGTACGTCGTCAGAGCACCGACAAATACGACCTGTTCTACGGCCACATTGGCGCGATGGACACCATGGCGCTGGCGCTGAAAGTGGCCGCGCGCATGATTGAAGACGGCGAACTGGATAAGCGCGTGGCGAAGCGTTACAGCGGCTGGAACAGTGAGCTGGGCCAGCAAATCTTGAAAGGTCAGTTATCGCTGGCGGAAATTGCGAAGTACGCTGAACAACAGCAGCTGGCGCCGCAGCACCAGAGCGGGCACCAGGAACTGCTGGAAAATCTCGTAAACCACTATCTGTTTGATAAGTGATTGAGCTGAAGATGCACGTAGGCCCGGTAAGCGTTAGCGCCACCGGGCATTTCTGTTAAAGGAGTCACCGTAATGTATATCGGGATCGATCTTGGCACATCGGGTGTGAAAGCTATCCTGTTGAGCGAGCAGGGCGACGTGTTAGCAACGCAGACGGAAACGCTGCAGGTTTCACGTCCGCATTCGCTGTGGTCGGAACAGGATCCGGAACAGTGGTGGCAGGCGACGGATCGCGCAATCAAAGCCTTAGGTGAGCAGCACAGCCTGCGCGACGTGAAAGCGCTGGGGATTGCCGGACAAATGCACGGCGCTACGCTGCTCGATAGCCAGCATCGTGTGTTGCGTCCTGCGATCCTCTGGAACGATGGCCGCTGTGCGGAAGAGTGTGCGCTTCTTGAGGAACGCGTACCCAATTCCCGCGAGATTACCGGTAACCTGATGATGCCCGGCTTTACTGCGCCCAAATTGCTGTGGGTGAAGCGCCATGAACCGGAGATTTTCCGTCAGGTGGCGAAAGTCCTGCTGCCGAAAGACTATCTGCGTTTTCGCATGACGGGCGATTTCGCCAGCGACATGTCGGATGCCGCGGGCACCATGTGGCTCGACGTGGCGAAGCGCGACTGGAGCGAGGCAATGCTGGATGCTTGCCATCTGACCCGTGAACACATGCCCGCGCTGTACGAAGGCTGTGAGGTGACGGGCGCGCTGCTGCCAGCCGTTGCTGAGCGCTGGAATATGCCTGCCGTACCGGTGGTGGCCGGAGGCGGCGATAACGCGGCGGGCGCTGTCGGTGTAGGGATGGTTGAGGCGGGCCAGGCGATGCTATCACTGGGAACGTCTGGCGTCTATTTTGCCGTCAGCGACGGATATCGCAGTAATCCTGAAAGCGCTGTGCACAGTTTCTGTCATGCCCTTCCCGGGAAATGGCATTTGATGTCGGTGATGCTCAGCGCGGCATCCTGCCTGGACTGGGCGGCAAAACTCACCGGCATGGCCGACGTTCCGGCGCTCATTTCCGCAGCCCAGCAGGCGGATGACGCTGCGGGTACCGTCTGGTTTTTACCGTATCTTTCCGGCGAGCGTACGCCGCACAACAACCCGGAAGCGAAAGGGGTGTTCTTTGGCTTAACCCATCAACATGGCCCGGCAGAACTGGCGCGTGCGGTTCTGGAAGGCGTGGGCTATGCGCTGGCTGACGGGATGGACGTGGTGCACGACTGCGGCCTGAAACCGACGAGCGTCACCCTGATTGGCGGCGGTGCGCGAAGCCCTTACTGGCGACAGATGCTGTCGGATATCAGCGGCTTGCAGCTGGATTTCCGCACCGGAGGGGATGTCGGGCCCGCGCTCGGTGCTGCGCGTCTGGCGCAGATAGCCATTCATCCGGAACAACCACTTTCGCAACTGTTGCCGCAGCTTACGCTTGAACAGGCGCATTTGCCTGACGCGGAGCGCCATGCGCGGTACGCGGAAAGGCGCGAAGTGTTCCGCAAAATCTACCAGCAGCTGCTGCCCCTGATGTCGTAAATACGCTTGTCCGGGAGAGGCACGAGGATGTCCTTTTTTGGGCTGTGCGTGCCTTACTTTCCTTGCCAGTATGGTGTTACACCCACTGGCGAGGAGATTTATCATGTCACGCATTGCATTAATCAACATCGATACTCAGCAGTCGTTCCATCACCGCAATTACTGGCAGGAGGACGAAATTCCTGCCTTTCAGCAGGCGATGCTGGGGCTGATTGAAGGCTGCCAGGCGCGCAATATTCCGGTCGTTGATATTTTTCATGTGGATGAAGACGGTCCTTTCACTCTGGAAAGCGGCTATGTCAAACCGATGGCCTTTTTGCGTCATCAGCCGGATGTGGTTTTCCAGAAACACGTCCATAATGCCTTCACGGATACCGGGCTTGACCGCTGGCTGCGCGAGCGTGATATCAACAGTGTGATTATCTGCGGAATTCGTACTGAGCAATGCTGTGAAACCACCGCCCGGGTGGCTTCCGATCTGGGTTATGCTGTGACCTTTGTTAGTGAGGCAACGCTGACGTTTCCCATGACGTACAAGGGGATAACCCTTAGCGCAGCGGAAATTCGCCATCGTACCGAGACGGTACTGTCCGGGCGTTTTGCCGAGATTAAAACGGTAGCGGAGACGCTGGAGTCCCTGTAATGAGCATCGACGTCTGGTTCGTGATGTTGCCCGGGGTGCTGTCATTAGACATGACCGGCCCGGCAGAGACCTTTGTGCTGGCTGGCGACGCGTTTCGTTTGCATTACATTGGCCCGCAATCTGAGGTTCCGACGTCGATTGGCCTGACGATGAGCGGCATTCAGCCGCTGCCGGAGCGTCTCCCGGAAGGCAGCCTGCTGGTGCTGCCGGGTGTGAGCGACTCCCGCAGTCAGTTCTCAACGCCACAGGCGCAGCAGATCCAGCACTGGCTGATGTGCCTGCAGCCGCAGATCCAGCGCCAGGAAATGACCGTGATGTGCGTCTGTTCAGGGGCCTTACTGGCGGCGAAATCGGGCCTGTTGAACAACCGGCAGTGCACGACCCATCATGACGTTATTAGCCGTTTACGCACCGCTGCCCCCACGGCGACGATTAAAGAAAACCGCATCTTTGTGCAGGATGAGAACATCTGGACCAGCGCGGGGATCACGTCAGGCATCGATCTGGCGCTGCATATGATTAACCGCCTGTGCGGCCCCGAAAAGGCGCTGAGTGTGGCGCGTGAGATGGTGGTCTGGTTCCGCCGTTCCGGTGACGATCCCCAGCTATCCCCGTGGCTGCGCTACCGCAATCATCTTCATCCGGCGATCCATCGGGCGCAGGATGCGCTCACCGCCGAGCCGCAAAAAGCGTGGAGCTTGCCTGACATTGCCGCACTGGCGCACGTCAGCCCGCGTCATCTCACCCGGCTTTTCCAGTTACATTTAGGGATTAGCGTTCGCGATTATCTGGAACAGCTGCGTCTGGCGGTGGCGGAGCAGTGGCTGATACAGGGGCGCGGGGTTGAGCAGGCTTCACTGGCGGCGGGGTTTTCCTCCCCGCGGCAGTACCATCGCGCCCGGCAGCGAAGCATTAGCTGACGAAGCGGCGAACGTCTATTTTTTGCAGCAGCATCGACAGCAGCAGGCTGATCGCCAGCGTGGCGGCAAAAATCCAGACGATATCCAGCACCGGCCAGCTTTTTAACTCAACGCCCCTCGTCCGTAGGGCGTGGATCACCAGCGCGTGAAAACCGTAAATCCCGAGAGAGTGGCGCGAGATAAGACTCAGCACGGGCAGGGCGCGCGCGTTCAGGGTATTTTTGGCGAGCGTGAGCAGCGAAACGGCACAGATAAAGACCATCGGCCCGCAATAGAGATACCAGGTATCGGCAAAATTGCCGCGCCACTGCAGCTCGTGCAGCGTCCCGCGCGCTATCACCGCCACGCCAGCGATAAACAGCACCGCGCAGAGCCAGTTCAGACCGCGTTTTTGCGTGTCCATCATCCCGATGGCGCGCCCCAGCATGCCGTAGAGCACGTAGTAGAAAGTATCACCGTTGATATAGAGATTGATCGGCAACCACTCAAATCCGTCGATTTTCTGTGAGAGTGTATTCGGGTTGGCGACAATACCGATAACCACCATCAGGGCCAGCAGCATTTTCCCGCTGACGTGTTTTACCTGGATGAGCGGGGAGACCAGATAGATAACGATAATGGCGAAGAAGAACCACAGGTGGTAGAACACCGGTTTTTGCAGCACGTATTTCAGCGATAGCCCGGCGTTAATGGATGTGAACAGCGTGATATAGAGCAGGGCAACGGCGCTGTAGAACCCCAGACAGGCCGCGATGCGGATGAAGTGCCGCGGCTGCGCGCTACGCTCGCCAAAAAAGAGAAAGCCGGAAATCATAAAGAACAGCGGCACGCTGACGCGTGACGCAGAGTTGAGAATATTGGCGATATCCCAGTTAACGGGGCTGATGCTGTGGGCATTCGTGACGTACCAGGTCGTCGTGTGGATCATGACCACCATCAGACACGCTATTCCTCGCAGGTTATCAATCCAGTTAATTTTTGACTGCATCAGTTCCTCGTATTCCCTGTAAATTGAGTGTGACTGCCATTGTCCAAAAGTCTTCGCTTGGAAAATTCTGAGTTTTATTCAGCAGGCTTGTAGGGAGGCCGCGAGATTCGCAGAATGCCGGACCGTAATCTATAAAAGCTTTGATACTAAAAATAACAGCCACTGACCAGGGCGGTAATAAAAATGATGATGAAGCGTGTGGCGTCACTCTTTCTGCTGGTGATACTGGCGGGATGCAGCGCGCCGCAAGAAGCACCTGTGCAAAAAGCGCAGCAGGGTAAAATGAGCCCGGAACGTTCACTGGATATGGAAGCGCTCTGTAAAGATCGGGCCGCTCGCCGCTATAACTCGGACGTGCAGAAAATTGATGTCACCGGGTTTGAGCGTTTTCAGGGAAGCTACGAGCTGCGGGGCCATACGTCGCGCAAAGAGGGCTTTGTCTGCTCGTTTGATGCGGACGGTCAGTTTTTACACCTCTCCATGCGCTAGCCTGCTCGCATAATCAGCAGCCAGACGCCGTCAGCGTTCTGGCCGGAAGGCTTATTTCCCAATTTTCCCTAAACAACCCCGTTTCGTACTGTATATCTTGCAGCCAGCGGGTATACTGGTCCCTTCCATTTAAAACCACACGTATCCAGCACGAAATACTATGCAAAAGTTTGATACCAAGACCTTCCAGGGCCTGATCCTGACCTTACAGGATTACTGGGCTCGTCAGGGCTGTACCATTGTTCAACCTTTGGACATGGAAGTCGGCGCCGGCACTTCACACCCGATGACCAGCCTGCGCGCGTTGGGGCCAGAGCCAATGGCGACCGCGTATGTGCAGCCTTCCCGTCGTCCGACCGATGGTCGTTACGGTGAAAACCCGAACCGTCTGCAGCATTACTATCAGTTCCAGGTGGTGATTAAGCCATCACCCGACAACATTCAGGAACTGTACCTCGGGTCGCTGAAAGAGCTGGGTATGGATCCAACCATCCACGACATCCGTTTCGTGGAAGATAACTGGGAAAACCCCACGCTGGGTGCCTGGGGTCTGGGTTGGGAAGTGTGGCTGAACGGCATGGAAGTGACCCAGTTCACTTACTTCCAGCAGGTGGGTGGTCTGGAATGTAAGCCAATCACCGGTGAAATCACCTACGGTCTGGAACGTCTGGCGATGTACATTCAGGGCGTAGACAGCGTTTACGACCTGGTCTGGAGCGACGGCCCGCTGGGTAAAACCACCTACGGCGACGTGTTCCATCAGAACGAAGTGGAGCAATCCACCTATAACTTCGAATACGCGGACGTGGACTTCCTGTTCACCTGCTTCGAGCAGTACGAGAAAGAAGCGCAGCAGCTGCTGGCGCTGGAGACTCCGCTGCCTCTGCCTGCCTACGAGCGTATTCTGAAGGCCGCCCACAGCTTCAACCTGCTGGACGCCCGCAAAGCCATCTCCGTAACTGAACGTCAGCGCTACATTCTACGTATTCGTACCCTGACCAAAGCCGTTGCAGAAGCTTACTACGCGTCCCGTGAAGCCCTTGGCTTCCCGATGTGCAACCGAAACAAATAAGAGGCGGCCATGTCTGAGAAAACTTTCCTGGTGGAAATCGGCACCGAAGAGCTGCCACCAAAAGCCCTGCGCAGCCTGGCTGAATCTTTCGCTGCGAACGTGACCGCCGAGCTGGATAACGCTGGCCTGGCACACGGTAAAATTGAGTGGTTTGCCGCACCTCGCCGTCTGGCGCTGAAAGTGGCAAATCTGGCGGCGTCTCAGCCGGATCGCGAAGTTGAAAAACGTGGCCCGGCGATTGCCCAGGCGTTTGACGCGGAAGGCAAGCCGAGCAAAGCGGCTGAAGGCTGGGCGCGCGGCTGCGGCATCACCGTTGATCAGGCCGAGCGTCTGACCACGGATAAAGGCGAATGGCTGCTGTACCGTGCGCACGTGAAAGGCGAAAGCGCGGAAGCGCTGCTGCCGGACATGATTGCCACGTCTCTGGCGAAGCTGCCGATTCCTAAGCTGATGCGCTGGGGCGCGTCCGACGTGCACTTCGTGCGTCCGGTTCACACCGTGACCCTGCTGCTGGGCGATACCGTTATCCCGGCGACCATTCTGGGCGTGGCGTCCGATCGCGTGATCCGCGGCCACCGCTTTATGGGCGAGCCAGAGTTCACCATCGACAATGCCGACCAGTATCCGCAGATCCTGCTGGAGCGCGGTAAGGTCATTGCCGACTACGAACAGCGTAAAGCAAAAATCAAAGCGGACGCTGAAGAAGCGGCGCGCCAGATTGGCGGTAACGCCGACCTGAGCGAAAGCCTGCTGGAAGAAGTCACCTCTCTGGTTGAATGGCCGGTTGTGCTGACCGCGAAGTTCGAAGAGAAATTCCTGGCCGTTCCGGCTGAAGCGCTGGTGTACACCATGAAGGGTGACCAGAAGTACTTCCCGGTTTATGCCAACGACGGCAAGCTGCTGCCAAACTTCATCTTCGTGGCAAACATCGAATCGAAAGATCCGATCCAGATTATCTCCGGTAACGAGAAAGTCGTTCGTCCGCGTCTGGCGGATGCAGAGTTCTTCTTCAACACCGACCGTAAAAAGCGTCTGGAAGATAACCTGCCGCGCCTGCAGACCGTGCTGTTCCAGCAGCAGCTGGGTACGCTGCGCGACAAGACCGACCGTATTGCGGAGCTGTCCGGCTGGATTGCCCGTGAAATCGGTGCGGACGTCAACCACGCGACGCGTGCAGGCCTGCTGTCCAAGTGCGACCTGATGACCAACATGGTGTTCGAATTTACCGACACCCAGGGCGTGATGGGCATGCACTACGCGCGTCACGATGGCGAAGCGGAAGACGTAGCCGTTGCCCTGAACGAGCAGTATCAGCCGCGCTTTGCGGGTGACGATCTGCCGTCCAACCCGGTTGCATGTGCCGTTGCAATTGCCGATAAGATGGACACCCTGGCGGGTATCTTCGGTATCGGCCAGCATCCGAAAGGCGATAAAGACCCGTTTGCGCTGCGTCGTGCTGCACTGGGCGTGCTGCGTATCATCGTTGAGAAGAACCTGAACCTCGATCTGCAGACCCTTACCGAAGAAGCGGTGCGTCTGTACGGCGACAAGCTGACCAACGCGAACGTTGTGGATGATGTGATCGACTTTATGCTGGGTCGTTTCCGCGCGTGGTATCAGGACGAAGGTTACACCGTTGACACCATTCAGGCGGTGCTGGCGCGTCGTCCGACCCGTCCGGCTGATTTCGATGCGCGTATGAAGGCGGTTTCCCACTTCCGTACGCTGGAAGCGGCATCTGCCCTGGCCGCGGCCAACAAGCGTGTATCCAACATTCTGGCGAAATCCGACGAGACGCTGAACGAGCGCGTGAACGCCGCAACCCTGAAAGAGCCGGAAGAGATCGCTCTGGCTATGCAGGTTGTGGTGCTGCGCGACAAGCTCGAGCCGTACTTCGCGGAAGGTCGCTACCAGGAAGCGCTGGTGGAGCTGGCCGAGCTGCGTGACGTGATCGACGCCTTCTTCGAGAAAGTGATGGTAAACGTAGAAGATAAAGAACTGCGTATTAACCGTCTCTCTATGCTCGAGAAACTGCGCGAGCTGTTCCTGCGCGTGGCGGATATTTCGCTGCTGCAGTAATGTGCCCGCTGCCCGGCGGCGCTTCGCTTGCACGGGCCTACAGGTGAGAAAAACCCGCTTCGGCGGGTTTTTTTATACCGTTTCGCCCAAAATTTAACCTTGAAACCTTCAACGCATTACCGCTATCCTTAACGCGTTAACTTTCTCGCGCTGGAGCGCCCCCCAAAAATGAACAAACACGACTGATGAATTTCGATCCTTGCTAAACGCCACCGCGTCGGCAGGGGATGTTTTGATTTCATTCAGGAGTGCTTATGGCTCATTTTGCGCAGTCCCCTTCTTTTATTTTGCATCAGGTCACCTGCCAGTTTCCGACGGGCGATACCCTTTTTGGTCCGCTGAATCTCACGCTGGAACCCTCCCTGTGCGCGCTGGTTGGCCGCAACGGCAGCGGGAAAACGCGTCTGCTGCGTCTGCTGGCGGGGCTGGACGAACCGGCTTCCGGTCATATTGAACGCTTTGGCTCGCATGCCTGGGTGGCGCAACAGCACGTCATTTCGCCGCAGACGACGCTTGCTGAACTGCTCGGGTATGACGCTATTTTTGCGGCGCGTAAGCGCATCGACAGCGGCGATTACCAGCCTGACGATCTGGAGCTGCTTGACGGCCACTGGGATGTTGCCGAGCGCCTGAGCGAGGCGTTTATCAATGCGCAGCTCCCACCGTTTGATCCGGATAAACCCGCCGGCGAACTCAGCGGCGGCGAGCGCATTCGCGCCCTGCTGTGCGGGGCGTTTACGGCTGAGGCGGATTTCATGCTGCTTGACGAGCCCACTAACCATCTGGACCGACAGGGCCGGGCATGGTTCTACGACCAGCTCCACCGTTTTCAGGGCGGCGTGCTGGTAGCCTCCCATGACCGCGAACTTCTGGAGCAGGTGCCGCGTATCCTTGAGCTGAGCGCCTCGGGTCTGCGCAGCTACGGCGGGAATTATGCGGATTATCAAACCCAGCGCGATACCGAACAGCAGGCGGCCCGCGCGGCGCTGGAACATGCGGCAACCGAGCGCAAACGCACCCGGGTACGCATGCAAAAAGAGCATGACGATAGCCAGCGGCGTTCGGCAAAGACATTGCGCACCGTCGATACCCTGAATATCGCGTCGTTCGAGCGGGTCAAATATAAAGGCGCGGCAAAGGAGCGGATCGGCTCCTGGAAAAAACAGCACAGCGAGCAAAATGAAGCCCTGAACGCCGCGGTAAATAAGGCGCGTGAACGCGCTGAGGAAGATAACCCGGTAATGTTCACCCTGCCGGGGAGTCAGATCCCGGAGGGGAAGCAGGTGCTGGTGCTGAAGGATCTGTTGCTGCCGCATGTGCCTGTTCCTCCGCTCAACTTGCGAATGGACGGACCGATGCGCGTGGCGTTAAAGGGACCGAACGGCTGCGGCAAATCGACACTGTTAAAAACCCTCCTCGGCGAGATTGCTCCTCGTTCGGGTACCTGTAAGGTTTCCGTCAGCTGTGCTTATCTCGACCAGCATCTCTCCCGGCTCGATCTTTCGCAGTCAGTCATGACGCATCTCAACCTGAGTAATACGCCTCTGGAAGAGGGGGTATTGCGAACCCGTCTGGCACAGCTTCAACTGGGTGCCGACAAAGTGACGCTCCCGCTTGCGGAGCTTAGCGGCGGCGAGCGTCTTAAGGCCGCCCTGGCCTGCGTACTGTGGCGCGCGGAGGCCACGCAGCTTCTGCTGCTGGATGAACCGACCAACCATCTGGATTTGGCCTCGATCCAGGCCATTGAAGCGGCGTTGGCCGGTTTCCCTGGAGCTCTGCTGGTGGTATCACACGATGAGGCTTTTTTAAGAGGCTTAACGTTAACGCATGAATGGGTATGGGAAGAGGCGGGCTGGCGTTGCGAGAGCCTTTAAAGCACAAGCCCCCGCAGAGGCGGGGGCATTCAAACGTTACTACGCTATCTGTTTGCTGAGTGCAGGGTTGGCCTGAATCAGGCGCATCAGCCTTAACTCGGTTGGGGTGGGTTTCTCACGTTTTGACTCCCACTCCTGCACCATAGCCACGCTAACACCCATCGCTCTGGCGAATTCTTCAGTTTTCAGTCCTGTCCCTTTGCGCAATTGCTCATATTCTGTAAAGGGATTGGTTTTTTGTTGCAGGGTAATCGCCTGCGGTACGTCTTTAAAAATGATCTGTTCCAGACTGCTCAGCAGTTCAAACTCAGGATCTTTATATTCCATTGAGGACTCCTCTTAAATCTCACATCGTGATCAAGAACATCAGAGAGCCAGTTAAGAATAGTCCCTAATACCAACCCAGGATCGTCACGGATGTGATTAATCGTGCGGTAACGATCGCTTTACCCGATTCAGCAATATGGATAGTTATGCTAATTACCTGATTAGTCATATGTCGGCTTCGTCAGGTATTTTTTTGTAAATGGTAAGAAATAAAACGGCAATAGCCGTTTTGCATGAAAAGAGTATCTTGCAAGGCTGACCTGGACTATCCTTGTCAGCGTCGGGCACGCGTGTGCCGGTGTGCGCTTTTTTGGGTGAAAGGAGTAATAAAATGGCGACAGGAAAGTCCTGCTCTCGCTGGTTTGCGCCTATTGCGGCGTTGTTGATGGTTGTTAGCCTGAGTGGGTGTTTTGATAAAGAAGGCGATCAGCGCAAAGCGTTTATCGATTTTCTGCAGAATACAGTGATGCGCAGCGGCGAACGGTTGCCGACGCTGACTGCGGATCAGAAAAAACAGTTTGGCCCCTTCGTGTCCGATTACGCCATTCTTTATGGTTATTCTCAGCAGGTGAGCCAGGCGATGGATTCCGGTATCCGCCCGGTAGTGGATAGCGTGAACGCCATTCGCGTTCCGCAGGATTATATGACGCAGCGCGAACCGCTTCGCCAGTCCAACGGTGCGCTTGGCGTGCTGAGCCAGCAGTTGCAGAATGCGAAAATGCAGGCTGACGCGTCACGTTCTGCGCTGAAGCAGGGTGACGATCTCAAACCTGTCTTCGACAAAGTGTATGAGAAAGTGGTGACGAAACCGTCTGAAGCGCTGCAACCGCTGATTCCGGCCGCGCAAATCTTCACGCAGCAGCTGGTTCAGGTGGGCGACTTTATTGCCCAGCAGGATACTCAGGTGAGCTTCGTTGCCAACGGCATTCAGTTCCCGACCTCGCAGCAGGCAAGCCAGTACAATACGCTGATTGGGCCGCTGGCCTCCCAGCATCAGGCCTTTAGCCAGGCCTGGAGTGCCGCCGTCACGGCCACAGAATAAACCGAAAAAACCCCGCTCCCGGCGGGGTTTTTTTTATGCTTATGGAAAATAACACTTGTCATTCTTCTACCACATCGGTATAACTATCCCCGTCGGTTTGTTACACAGACCTAAAGCAGTTTAGTAAAGCAGTCCAGATTGTTATCCATAGATACCCTTCGTTGTGACCCTTCCTTCATCGCTTAAAAATCTGTAACGCAATCCATCAAGCCGGAAGGCTCAATATATTTGTTAATAAGGTAATTTCTATGTCTGCTAAAATGACTGGTCTGGTAAAATGGTTCAACGCTGATAAAGGTTTCGGCTTCATCACTCCTGACGATGGCTCTAAAGACGTGTTCGTACACTTCTCTGCTATCCAGAACGATGGCTACAAATCTCTGGACGAAGGTCAGAAAGTTTCCTTCACCATCGAAAGCGGCGCTAAAGGCCCAGCAGCTGGTAACGTTGTAAGCCTGTAAGCTTCCAACCCAGTAGCACAAAATTCAAAAACCCGCCTTCTGGCGGGTTTTTTCGTTTCTATCGTTGCACCTGCGGGTTCACGCAGTTTATCTCCACCTTTCCGCTTAGGGCGGCGATAAGGTTATCGACCGCAGTGGCCGCCATGCTGTAGCGCGTCTCATGGGTAGCTGAGCCGATGTGGGGCAGGGCAACGACGTTTGGCATTGTCAGCAGCGGGGAATCAACCGGCAGCGGCTCCTGTTCAAACACGTCCAGACCTGCGGCATGGATCTCGCCGTTCTGCAGGGCTTCAATCAGCGCCTTCTCATCCACCACCGGGCCGCGACCCGCGTTGATGAAAATGGCGGATTTCTTCATTTTTTCAAATGCGGATTTGCCAATCAGATGACGCGTTTCGTCCGTCAGCGGCAGAACCAGACAAACAAAGTCGGCTTCCTCCAGAAGGGTATCCAGCTCGCAGTAGCGGGCGTTGAAGCGTTCATCGGCTTCACTGTGATGGCGACGCGCGTTATACAGAATCGGCATGTTAAAACCAAAATGCGCGCGCTGCGCCAGTGCCAGCCCGATACGCCCCATGCCAACAATGCCCAGCGTTTTGCCGTTAACGTCCACGCCGAACCAGTCCGGTCCAATGCTTTTTGTCCATTCGCCCGCTTTAACGCGCTCGGCTACTTCCACCACGCGACGTGCCGTGGTGAGTACCAGCGCCATCAGCGTATCGGCCACGGTTTCCGTCAGGGCATGTGGCGTATGCATCAGCAGGATCTTGCGGGCGTTAAGGGCATCCACATCGAAATTGTCGTAACCCACGGAAACGGTAGAGGTAGCACGAAGCTTCGGCATTTTCTCCAGCAGGGCGACATCCACTTTCTCGCTTGAACCCAGCAGGCCTTCGGCGCTGGCGAACGCTTCGGCGTGCTGCGCCACGGTTTCCGGGCTCAGGTTCTTCACCTGCGTGACGGTGAAGTGTTCTTCAAGGCGTTTCTGCAGATCTTCCGGCAGTGCTTTGTACAAAATGACGGACGGCTTCATGCTAATCTCCGTTGATTTTTAAGGATTCAGGCGTGGCGTGCGCCGACAGGGTGTTGTTGATTATTAGCAGGCTTAACAATCAGAGTAAGCCACACGGAGGCGAAAAGCGCCACCCCCATAAAGATGTACGATGCGGACGGGCTGCCGGTGGCACCGTTCAGGTAGCCGACGAACCAGGAACCGCAGAACGACCCCAGCGCACCCATACTGTTAATCAGTGCCATCGCGCCCCCCGCGACGTTACGCGGCAGCATTTCCGGGATGATGGCAAAGAATGGACCATACGGGGCATACATGGCGGCACCGGCGACCACCAGCAGGGTATAAGAGGCCCAGAAGTGATTTGCACCCACGGCCCACGAGCCGATAAAGGCAAAAGCAGCGATCAGCAGCAGCGGCCAGACAAACAATTTTCGGTTCTGCAGCTTGTCCGATGCCCAGGAGACGACGATCATGGCGATGGTCGCGGCCAGATACGGTACGGAAGAGAGCCAGCCCACTTCTACCATGCCGAGGTTTTCGCCGCCGCTGCGGATAATCGACGGCAGCCACAGCACAAAACCGTACACGCCAATGCTCCAGGTAAAGTACTGCGCGCAGAGCAGGATCACGTTGCGCGAGCGGAAGGCTTCACCGTAGTTGCGTACCGCCTTCAGACCTTGCTGTTCTTTATCCAGCTGCGCCTGCAGCGCCGCTTTTTCGTCTTCGGAAAGCCATTTCGCCTGGGCAGGTTTATCCTTCACCAGCACCCACCAGCAGAATGCCCAGATCACTGCCGGGACCCCTTCGATGATAAACATTTCGCGCCAGCCGAAGGACTGGATCAGGTAGCCAGACACCACCGACATCCACAGTACCGTGACCGGGTTACCGAGGATCAGGAAGGTATTCGCGCGCGAGCGTTCAGATTTGGTAAACCAGTTGCTGATGTAGATCAGCATTGCCGGCATGACCGCCGCCTCAACGACGCCTAGGATAAAGCGAATGGCGGCCAGGGCAGGAATATTGTTTACCACGCCGGTCAGTGACGCGCAGGCGCCCCACAGGATCAGACAGACGAAGATCAGCTTACGCACGCTGCGGCGTTCCGCATAAATCGCGCCGGGGATCTGGAAGAAGAAGTAGCCCAGGAAGAAAAGGGCACCCAGGAGGGAGGAGATACCTTTGGTGATACCTAGGTCCTCTGTGATCCCCGCCGCGGACGCGAAGCTGAAGTTGGCACGGTCAAGGTACGCCAGGCTGTACGTGATAAACACGATAGGCATGATGTACCACCAGCGTTTTACTGCATTGGTCGAACTGTTCATAGGCTTGCCTCTGTTGTTGAGGTTGTTACCGCCGTTGTCTGTAGGGTACACGGTGGCTTAATTATTTGGTGCGGCTTGCTGCCCTCACCCTGGCCCTCTCCCACGGGGAGAGGGAAGTTAAACGCCGAGCTCTGCTCGAGTGGGTAATCCTTCGCTGTCGCCCTGCACCTGAATGGCCAGCGAGCCAATCTTGTTGCCCCGCGCCACGGCCTGCGGCAGCGTTTTGCCTTCCAGCAGGGCGCTAATCACGCCCACGGCAAAACCGTCGCCCGCGCCGACGGTGTCGACAACGTTCTCAACCTTCACCGCCGCGACCGCGCCCTGTTGGCCGTCGGCCGTCTTAAACCATGCGCCATCGGCGCCGGTCTTCAGCACCACCGCTTTTACCCCTTTATTCAGGTAGAAATCGGCAATGCCTTCCGGCGTATTTTCACCCGTCAGGATCATCCCTTCTTTCAGGCCCGGCAGAACCCAGTCCGCTCTGAACGCCAGGCGGTTGAGCTTCTCGACCATTTCCGCTTCGCTTTTCCACAGCACCGGGCGCAGGTTCGGATCGAAAGAGATCGTTTTTCCCTGGGTTTTCAGAGTGGCTGCCGCGTGATCCAGCAGCTCATACGAGCTGGCGGACAGCGCTGCCGCCACGCCGCTCAGGTGCAGATGGCGCGCGGAGGCGAAATAGTCGGCGTGGTAATCTGCCACTGAGAGGTGGCTTGCGGCCGATCCCTTACGGAAATATTCCACGATGGGATCGGTTCCATTTTCGACCTTAGATTTAAGCTGAAAGCCGGTAGGGAAGCGTCCATCGAGGGTGACGCCTGCGGCATCAATTCCCTCTTTTTTCAGCGAGTAGAGAACGAAATGGCCAAAGCTGTCGTCCCCCACGCGGCTGACCCAGCCGACGTTAAGGCCGAGACGCGCCAGGCCGGTTGCGACGTTCAGCTCTGCGCCCGCCACGCGTTTGATAAAGTGCTCCACCGCGCTCAGTTCGCCCGTTTCAGTGGCAACAAACATCGCCATGGCTTCGCCAATCGTGATGACATCCAGCGTCTTGTGCATGGTTTACTCCTCGCGCAGCAGGTTGACGTAATGGCGGGTAACGGCGGTTAAATCCGTTCCTTCCAACGGGAACTCGATACCGCACGGGGCATCGGCAGGCAGCTGGCCGAGCAGATCCAGCCAGCGCGCATCGGCGTGGTCCGGCGCCACGGCGCGGAAGTTATCTTTGTGCGGCACGGCGGCTTTCACGTGGATATAGCTCACCGCAGGGGCCAGATGACGCGCGGCCTCTTCAGGCGAATCGCCAACCCACAGCCAGTTGCCCATATCGAAGGTCAGCGTGACGGGTAAGGCCATTTCCCGACAGGCGGTCTGGAAGCGCTGCATCGGCGCGAGCTGTCCGCAGTCGGTCTGATCGTTCTCCACGACCAGCGCCATGCCGCTTGCGTTCAGCAGGGTACGCAGGGCGTCGAGAGGCTGGGCGTCGCGGAAATGGCCCAGGGAAACCTTCAGCCACAGGGCGTTCAGGGTGCTGGCCTCAGAAAGATAGCGGGTCAGATCCGGGTTGAGGGTGCCGTCGGGCATAAACAGGGCGGCGGGGGCGGAGTAGCACGCCAGCAGGCCGAGCAGCTCAATAGATTCTCCCAGCGCAGGCAGCGCCAGCAGCTCTTCGCTGCTGAACAGTTCCCGGCGGATCTCCACGCCGTCTGCCCCTGCGCCTGCAATAACGGGAAGCATCGCCCGCTGACCGCCTGCCTGTCGCACCTGTTCCGCACCGTACGCGGCGGTGACCACCATAATTTTCCTGCCCATCTTCGGACTCCATCGCAACATATCAATACTATTACGCTAGATGGAACCGGTTCCAAAGAAAAGGTCAGGATGTCGAATTTATGATCGGTATCACAAGGGAAAATTAACGCGCCGTGGAGCCGCGAACGATCAGCTCGCCGGAGAAGACCTGCTCGCGAACGGCATCGCTGGTGCCTTCAATGCGACGAACTACTTGTTCAACAGCCGCATAGCCAATCTGCCAGGTGGGTTGTTTGAGGGTAGTAATGCCGACGCCCGCCAGCTCCGCCCACTCCAGTTCATCAAACCCCAGCAGACCGATATCGCTGCCCCAGTGCAGGCCAATGCGCTTGAGCGAGCGGGCGACCTGAAGCGTCAGCGCCCCGTTTGCGGAGATAACGGCTTTGCGCATCCCGCGATGGCGCGTGTGGAACTGGCGCAGGGTGTTATCGAGCTGGTCGGCTTCGTGAAGCGGCGTTTCGGCATTTTCGGCGATCACGCCGGGATATCGCTCCAGCGTGGCGCGAAATGCGCCCAGGCGCTCGCGACGGGTATTGACCATCCCTAACGGTTCACTCAGAAACAGAATGGCCTCGAAGCCCTGTTCGATCAGATGTTCGGTGGCGGTAGTGGCGGCCTGGGTGTTATCCAGCCCGACCACATCGCAGGCAAATTCCGGGATTTTACGGTCGATGAGGACCATGGGCAGGGAGGATTGCTGCAGGCGATTTAAACCCTCTTCCCGCATGCCCACCGCGTTAACCACAATCCCTTCGACCTGATAGCTGCGCAGCAGATCGAGGTAATGCAGCTCCTGGTCGACTTCGTTGTTGGTATTACAGACCAGCGGCGTGAACCCCTTCTCGCGACAGGCGGCTTCAATACCGCTGAGCACGTTAACGGAATAGGGGTTGGTGATATCGGCGATGATAAGCCCGATAAGGCGGGTGCGGCCGCGTTTGAGCCCGCGCGCCATGAGGCTGGGACGGTAGTCGAGATCGGCAATGGCCTGTTCAATACGCGCCAGCAATGCGTCGGACAGCAGGTGTTTCTCGCCGTTAAGGTAGCGCGAAATGCTGGTTTTACCGGTTTTGGCGGCTTTCGCCACGTCGCTGATGGTGGCCCGGGCTGGTTTGCTCATCGCTGATTTCCCTGAATTTAGTGAGAATACCTTAGCGGGAAAATCAGACGAATCAAGTAATTTGCCCGGTGGCGCTGCGCTTACCGGAGGGTGCGGTCTGGTGCCCTCACCCCAACCCTCTCCCACGGGAGAGGGTGCAACCACTAAAAACGGCAACGAGCGTTGCCGTTTTGCTTTTACCTACTGAATTGGGCTTAACGTAATCTCAACGCGGCGGTTCTGCGCTTTGCCTTCCGCCGTGCTGTTGCTGGCGATAGGGTTGGCAGGGCCCATGCCGCTGGTGCGGATACGGTTGGCTTCAACGCCCTGGGTAATCAGCGAGCTGGCCACGGAATCGGCGCGCTGCTGAGACAGACGCATGTTCAGATCCTGGCTGCCGGTACTGTCGGTATAGCCCATCACGTTAACGGCGGTTTTATTGTACTCTTTCAGCACCATCGCCACGCCGGTCAGGGTGTTTGCGCCCGCTGGTTTCAGCGTCGCGCTGCTGCTGTCGAAGGTCACGTTGTTCGGCATATTCAGGATGATGTTATCGCCGCTGCGCGTCACGCTCACGCCGGTTCCCTTCATTTTGTCGCGCAGCTTCGCTTCCTGCACGTCCATGTAATAGCCAACGCCGCCACCCAGTGCCGCGCCCGCCGCTGCGCCAATCAGCGCGCCTTTACCGCGGTCTTTCTTGGAGGAGGAGAGCGCCCCAACGCCTGCGCCGACCAGCGAGCCGATACCCGCGCCAATGCCGGATTTACCCGCTTCACGCTCACCGGTGTAAGGGTTGGTTGTGCAGCCAGAAACAGCCAGTGCACCGCTCACCAGAGCGGCAATAACGAGTACGCGTTTTTTCATCTTCTTTCCTTAATCCTTTTTATTCTTTGCCACGGCGAGCGTGGCAGTTGATTATGACGTCCAGATACGGAGAAAATTCCGGGTATAACTCTGAAATTTGTGACAAACCATAAACTGCCTTAGAAAGAAGGCCGTAAACCTGCACGCAACCAGGAGCGCACGCTTGAGCACCTCAACGAAAACCATTCTGACCGCCGCCCACTGGGGGCCGATGCTGGTCGAAACCGATGGCGAAAATGTTCTGTCGTCCCGCGGGGCACTGCCAACCCAACATCCCAACTCGTTACAGACCGTCGTTCGCGATCAGGTGCACAGCAAAACACGCGTGCGCTGGCCGATGGTTCGTAAAGGTTTTCTGGCCTCGCCGGATAAGCCACAGGGGATTCGCGGTCAGGATGAGTTTGTTCGCGTGAGCTGGAATGACGCGCTGGCGCTGATCCACGCCCAGCATAAGCGCATTCGCGACACTTACGGTCCGTCGTCCATTTTTGCCGGCTCCTACGGCTGGCGTTCTAACGGCGTGCTGCACAAGGCCTCGACGCTGCTGCAGCGCTACATGAGCCTGGCGGGAGGCTATACCGGCCATCTGGGGGATTACTCCACCGGCGCGGCGCAGGCGATCATGCCGTACGTCGTAGGGGGGAACGAAGTGTACCAGCAGCAGACTAGCTGGCCGCTGGTGCTGGCGCATACCGACGTGGTGGTGCTCTGGAGCGCTAACCCCCTCAACACGCTGAAAATTGCCTGGAATGCCAGCGACGAGCAGGGCATCGGGTATTTCGACGCGCTGCGCAAAAGCGGCAAGCGCATCATCTGCATTGACCCAATGCGCTCTGAAACCATGGATTTCTTCGGCGACAGCGCCGAGTGGATTGCCCCCCATATGGGCACCGACGTGGCGATGATGCTGGGGATCGCCCATACGCTGGTAGAAAACGGCTGGCACGACGTCGGATTCCTGACGCGCTGTACCACCGGCTTCGATAAATTCGCCGACTACCTGACGGGACAATCCGATGGGGTAGCAAAAACGGCAGAGTGGGCAGCAGGGATTTGTGGCATTCCTGCGGACAAACTCCGCGAACTGGCGGCGTTGTTCCATAAAAATACCACCATGTTAATGTCCGGCTGGGGAATGCAGCGTCAGCAGTTTGGCGAGCAAAAACACTGGATGCTGGTCACCCTTGCCGCAATGCTTGGGCAGATCGGTACGCCGGGCGGGGGTTTTGGTCTCTCCTATCACTTTGCGAACGGCGGTAACCCAACGCGTAAAGCGGCAGTGCTGGCGTCACTGCAAGGCTCGCTGCAGGGCGGCGTCGATGCCGTGGATAAAATTCCGGTGGCGCGGATCGTTGAAGCTCTGGAAAACCCCGGCGGTTTTTATCAGCACAACGGTCTGGACCGCCACTTCCCGGACATTAAATTTGTCTGGTGGGCGGGCGGATCGAACTTCACGCACCATCAGGATACCAATCGCCTGATCCGCGCCTGGCAAAAGCCGGAGCTGGTGGTGATTTCCGAGTGCTTCTGGACCGGTTCGGCTAAGCATGCAGATATCGTGCTGCCGGCGACCACCTCGTTTGAGCGTAACGACCTCACCATGACCGGCGACTACAGCAACCAGCATATGGTCCCGATGAAGCGCGTTGTGGCCCCGCGCGATGAGGCGCGTGATGATTTTGACGTGTTTGCTGAACTGAGCGAGCTGTGGGAAGCGGGCGGTCGCGAGCGTTTTACCGAAGGGAAAAGCGATCTGCAATGGCTGGAGAGCTTCTACCAGATTGCCGGACAGCGCGGCGCGGCGCAGGGCGTGACGCTTCCGCCATTTGCTGAATTCTGGGAGGCGAACCAGCTCGTCGAGATGCCGGAGAGCGAACAGAACGCGAAGTTTGTCCGTTTTGCCGATTTCCGCCGCGACCCGGAGAGCCACCCGCTGAAAACCGAGAGCGGAAAGATCGTGATCTATAGCGAGCGTATCTCCAGCTTTGGCTATGCCGACTGCCCGCCACACCCTATGTGGCTCGAGCCGGACGAGTGGCACGGCAACGCCCAGCCGGAACAGCTACAGGTGTTGTCTGCGCATCCCGCGCACCGTCTGCACAGCCAGCTTAACTATACCTCCCTGCGCGAGCAGTATGCGGTCGCCGGGCGAGAGCCGATCACGCTGAATACCCTTGATGCGAAAGCCCGCGGGATCGCGGACGGCGACGTGGTGCGCGTCTGGAACTCGCGCGGGCAGGTGCTGGCAGGGGCAGTGGTGAGCGACGGGATTAAACCGGGCGTGATCTGCATTCATCAGGGCGCCTGGCCCGACCTTGAGCCCGCCGAGGGAGGGATCTGTAAAAACGGGGCGGTTAACGTGCTGACCAAAGATCTCCCCAGCTCGAAGCTGGGGAATGGCTGTGCAGGGAACACGGCGCTGGCCTGGGTAGAGAAATATCAGGGACCCGAGCTTATCTTAACGGCGTTTGATCCGCCTGCCAGCTCATGATCCACGTCGGGTGCTGGGTATCATCCTGCCAGGCGCTGTCTTCAATGCGAAAGCCCTGAGCATGGTAGAAATTCACCGCCCGCACATTTTTCTGATATACCTCCAGCGTTAAATGCGGGAAGCGCTGTTGAACATGGTTCAGCAGCGCGCGCCCGATGCCTTTCCCTATGCATGATGGTGTGACAAACAGCGCGCCGACAAACTGAGACTGCATCACGCTGATAAATCCGTATGGCTCGCCATCCTGTTCCCAGACCCAGGTTTCCGCCGACGGAAGGTAAACGTCCCGCACCATGGCCTCGTTTTCTTTCCAGTAACCCGGCTCGATAAACGGATGCGCTTCCGTGGTGCTTTCAAGCCATAGGCTCAAAAGCGCCGCGGTATTCTCACTTTGCCATTTGCGGATCATGATGGCCTCCCGGATGACAGAAGCAGCCGGTAACGTGGTCGTTGACCAGGCCACAGGCCTGCATAAAGGCGTAGCAGATGGTGGAGCCGACAAACTTAAAGCCGCGTTTTTTCAGGGCCTTCGAGAGGGCATCCGAGGCCGGGGTAGAGGCCGGGATTTCCGCGAGCGTGGCGGCCTGGGTGACCTGCGGATCGTTGTTCACAAACGTCCAGACAAAATCTGAGAACGATTCGCCGTTTTGTTCCATCGCCAGGTAAGCACGAGCGTTGCCGATGATGGCCTGGATCTTACCGCGATGGCGGATGATGCTGGCGTCCTGCACCAGGCGTTCCACATCTTCATCGGTCATGGCGGCGACGGCGACAGGATCGAACTGGTGGAAGGCGTTACGGTAGTTTTCGCGTTTCTTCAGTACCGTAATCCATGACAACCCAGCCTGCTGGCCCTCCAGGCAGATCATCTCAAAGAGTTTTTTGCCATCCGTTTCTGGCACGCCCCATTCCCGATCGTGATAGTCGATATAAAGCTGATCCTGGCTCACCCAACCGCAACGTTCCATCCGTCATCTCCCTTATTGATACTGATTTCGCAAAATTTTCTTTCTGACTGGCTTGACGTGTTTACTTTAAAGACAATAGTTAATACAGGGCTATAAGCTCTTCCTGAATAACGACAAATATCGCCGAATTCGGCTCTCTCTGGGGTCGCGTTGATGATGATAAAAAAAATCAGTGGTCGCCATGCTGCTTCTGGCCTGGTGGGAATTTCAGCCTGCCTGTTTTTTTGTAATACAGCGTCTGCCTGGCAACAGGAATATATCGTTTCAGACGCCCAAAATAATACGGCGGAACGCTATACATGGGACGCGGATCACCAACCGCGTTATGAGGATATTCTTGCTGAGCGTATTCAGTCTTCGCAAAACGCGCCGGGTCTTGCCCTGAATATACCATCTGGCAGCACGACGGAGGGGGCGATGAGCGTGGGCTGGAATTTTCCGGTTTCAGCGCGTATCACCACCGGTCCGGTAGTGGCGTGGCGTTACGACGGCACGGCTCCCATGATGATCAACGAGTTTGGTGATAGCGCGTCGACGCAGGCAATCATCGACCCGCTCTGGCATGCCAGCGTCAGCTCGCTGGGGTGGCGCGTGAATACCCAGTACGGCGATCTTCGTCCGTGGGCCCAGATTAGCTATAACCAGCAGTTTGGTGAAAACCAGTGGAAATCGCAGTTTGGCATGCCGCAAACGCCAGCCCCAGCCCAAAACGGTAGCTGGATGGACGTCACCGTGGGAACGGATATTCCTTTTAATACGCACGTGGCGGCCTATGCGTCGCTGGCTCAGGGGGAGCACACCACCACCGGTGAGGAGTTTTTATACACCCTCGGCGTTAGCGCAAATTTCTAGAGTTGTTACTTTTTTAAACGTTACGATAACATCTCGAATACAACAACCACGGCCTTTACAGCGATAGTGTGTACTAACATGCTGTCGCTTTATTCCCGGACCAGGCCATTCATTCCCGATTCCAGGCATTTCATTCCGTTCCGCCTGCATTTCATGCCGTTTTACCCCAGGCGTATTAAGGTTTTGTTTATGGTTGTCCTCAGCGAACTTCCTTAATTTCTCTTGCAGGACAACTGCCATGAACACATCAACTTATAACCGCACGCGCTGGCTTACGCTCTTTGGCACCATCGTCACCCAGTTTGCGCTGGGGTCGGTCTATACCTGGAGCCTGTTTAACAGTGCGCTTTCCGACAAACTCGGCGCACCGGTCAGCCAGGTCGCGTTCTCCTTTGGTCTGCTGAGCCTGGGTCTGGCGATTTCGTCTTCCGTCGCGGGCAAGCTGCAGGAGCGTTTTGGGGTGAAGCGCGTGACCATGGCGTCTGGCATTCTGCTGGGGTTGGGCTTCTTCCTGACGGCGCATTCCAGCAACCTGATGATGCTGTGGCTGAGCGCCGGCGTGCTGGTGGGTCTGGCCGATGGCGCAGGTTACCTGCTGACGCTGTCGAACTGCGTGAAGTGGTTCCCGGAGCGTAAAGGCTTAATCTCCGCGTTCGCCATCGGCTCTTATGGCTTGGGCAGCCTCGGGTTCAAATTTATCGACTCCCATCTGCTGGTGTCCGTTGGCCTCGAAAACACCTTTATGATCTGGGGCGCAATCGTGCTGGTGATGATTCTGTTCGGCGCCACGCTGATGACCGATGCGCCGCAGCAGGAGGTCAAATCCGTTAACGGCGTGGTGGAGAACGACTTCACCCTCGCGCAGTCCATGCGTAAGCCACAGTACTGGATGCTGGCGGTGATGTTCCTGACGGCCTGCATGAGTGGTCTGTATGTCATTGGTGTGGCGAAGGATATCGCACAGGGAATGGTGAAGCTGGATGCGGCCACGGCGGCCAATGCGGTGACGGTCATCTCCATTGCCAACCTCTCCGGTCGTCTGGTGCTCGGTATTCTGTCTGACAAAATTGCCCGCATCCGCGTGATTACGATCGGGCAGGTGGTTTCGCTGGTCGGTATGGCGGCGCTGCTGTTCGCTCCGCTGAATGAAGCCACCTTCTTTGCGGCAATTGCCTGCGTGGCCTTTAACTTCGGCGGCACCATTACCGTCTTCCCGTCACTGGTGAGCGAGTTCTTTGGCCTGAACAATCTGGCGAAAAACTATGGCGTGATTTATCTCGGCTTCGGCATCGGCAGTATCTGCGGCTCGCTGATTGCCTCCCTGTTCGGCGGGTTCTATGTGACCTTCTGCGTCATCTTCGCCTTGTTGATTATCTCACTGGCGCTATCCACCACGATTCGCCAGCCGCAGCGCGAGGTATTTAAAGAAGTGCATGCATAAGCTGTATGAAAGAGGCCATTGCGGCCTCTTTTTTCTTTATGTGAGAGGCTTCCCGTCTCGATATTTTGTAAAAATTTACACCGATCACACTCTCTGCTGCCACTTTTCTCTCCCGCTGTGGTCTACTTATCGCGCTTGTAGACGTTTCTAATAACGCTTCCTTACGCATTTACTTACTCTGTCCGCTTTCTCTTTGAGATTCGTCGGGTTTTTATACCCCTTCCCCCAGGGTTGTTTGCATGAAATACATTAGGTCTCTTACCCAGCAAAGATTGTGTCTGATGCTGGCTGTCTATATCGGACTATTTCTGAATGGCGCGGTACTGTTCAGAAGAGTGGAAGGTTATTTTGAAAACCTTACCGTAAGTAATAGTATTTTTGCCGCCATTGAAGTATTCGGCTCCGTCCTCGCCACCTTCTTCCTCTTACGCCTGCTGTCCCTTTTTGGCCGACGTACCTGGCAAATTTTGGCCTCGCTGGTGGTGATTATTTCCGCCGCCGCAAGCTATTACATGACCTTTATGAACGTGGTCATTGGGTACGGCATCGTTGCCTCGGTGATGACCACGGATATCGATCTCTCGAAAGAGGTGGTAGGGAAAGGTTTTATCGTCTGGACGGTTTTAACCTGTCTGATACCCCTGTTCTTTATCTGGAACAATACGTGCCGCTATACGCTGCTACGCCAGCTGCGCACGCGTGGACAGCGGATCCGCAATATCGTCGTTGTCCTGCTGGCCGGACTGCTGGTATGGGCGCCAATCCGCCTGATGGAAACGCAGCAAAAACGCGTCGAAAAAGCGACGGGCGTGGATATGCCAAGCTATGGCGGCGTGGTGGCAAACTCGTATTTGCCGTCTAACTGGCTGTCAGCGTTAGGTCTGTATGCCTGGGCGCAGGCGGACGAATCCAGCGATGTGAAATCGCTGATCAATCCAACGAAAAAATTCACCTACCAGCCGCCAGCCGACGGGATTGATGATACTTACGTCGTCTTCGTCATCGGCGAAACGACGCGCTGGGATCATATGGGCATTCTCGGCTATAACCGGGACACCACGCCAAAGCTGGCGCAGGAGAAAAACCTGGTGGCTTACCGTGGCTACTCCTGCGATACCGCAACCAAGCTCTCGCTGCGCTGCATGTTTGTGCGTGAAGGCGGTGCAAGCGATAACCCGCAACGCACGCTGAAAGAACAGAACGTGTTTGCCGTGCTGAAGCAGCTTGGATTTAGCTCTGACCTGTTCGCCATGCAAAGTGAGATGTGGTTCTACACCAACACGCTGGCAGATAACATCGCGTACCGCGAGCAGATTGGCGCCGAGCCGCGTAACCGCGGCAAAAACGTCGACGACATGCTGCTGCTGGAAGAGATGTCGCAATCCCTCAAGAACCATCCGCAGGGTAAGCATCTGGTTATTCTGCATACCAAAGGGTCGCATTACAGCTACTACCAGCGCTACACGCGTGATTTCGCGAAGTGGCAGCCTGAGTGCGTGGGCATTAATAAAGACTGCAGCAAGCAGGAGCTGATCAACGCCTACGACAACTCGGTGCTGTATGTGGATACCTTCCTGAGCCGTGTCATTGACCAGCTGCGCGATAAAAAAGCGATTGTGATTTACGCGGCAGATCACGGTGAATCCATCAATGAGAAAGAGCACCTGCACGGTACGCCGCGCAAGCTGGCACCGCCGGAGCAGTTCCGCGTGCCGATGATCATGTGGATGTCGGATAAGTATCTTGAAAACCCGGAGAAGGCGAAGATGTTTGCTCAGCTGAAAAAAGAGGCGGAGATGAAGGTGCCGCGTCGCCACGTTGAGCTGTACGACACTATTATGGGTTGTCTCGGCTATACCTCACCGAATGGTGGGATTAACGAAAACAACAACTGGTGTAAACTCCCTGATAACAGCGTAAAAGCCGCGCAGTAGCTGCTCTGGCGAGAATATCGCCAGTTGAATGGCTTTTTGAAAATAAGGGATTGACGGGGGCGCACCTCAGCAGTAAGATGCGCTCCGCATTCGGCGAGTAGCGCAGCTTGGTAGCGCAACTGGTTTGGGACCAGTGGGTCGGAGGTTCGAATCCTCTCTCGCCGACCACATTCTGAAAAGGGCTAACCGCAAGGTTAGCCCTTTTTGCATTATGATCTTATCCCGTCAGAGTATCCAAAACGCCCCTTAGGCCTGCTTCTCCCTGCCTGTTAACGATTTTGTGACATAATCCATTGTATTTTTTTATATATAGATTGATCTTTTTTCGCGTTGCTTATGGATAACCTCAGCATTTTTCGCTGTGCGTTTTAACGTTCGCGGTATTTAGTGCTCAGATAATCACCATTCTGCAAGAAAATTTACCCATTCTGAATAAAAGTTAATCACTGATTGTTGCGAAATATGAAGAGACTTGTGCTGCAAGATAGCGAGTAGCATAAATTTCCCTGCTGAAAACTGGCATGCATAGTTTTTTTAATCTTTGTTTGCGGTTTCTCACACTCAGCGTAAATCCCCGTCACCTGTATTGACGTTTTCACATTCTGTTGACAGATTGTAGGGCATGAGGGGCATTTCAGGGACGATCTGCGCTGCAACTCAAACGCTCTTCTGAAAGGATTCTCCATCCCTTTAAAGCCTTCGGGCATCACCGACCGGACCGGGTAAAAAATAAATAAAGGTCTGGCGGCGTAACACAACAAAGCAAAACATCACATTGGAGCAGAATAATGAGTATTTCCTTGAAGAAGTCAGGGATGCTGAAGCTTGGTCTGAGCCTGGTGGCTATGACCGTGGCAGCAGGCGTACAGGCAAAAACCCTGGTTTACTGTTCTGAAGGCTCGCCGGAAGGCTTTAACCCACAGCTCTTTACCTCTGGTACGACTTACGACGCAAGCTCTGTACCGATCTATAACCGTCTGGTTGAATTCAAAACCGGTACCACGGAAGTGATTCCGGGTCTGGCCGAGAAGTGGGACGTCAGCGAAGACGGCAAAACCTATACCTTCCACCTGCGCCAGGGCGTGAAGTGGCAGGACAGCAAAGAATTCAAACCAACGCGCGACTTTAACGCAGACGACGTTGTGTTCTCCTTCGACCGTCAGAAAAACGCTCAGAACCCGTACCACAAAGTGTCTGGCGGCAGCTATGAATACTTCGAAGGGATGGGTCTTCCTGACCTGATTGCTGAAGTGAAAAAAGTGGACGATAAAACGGTTCAGTTCGTGCTGACTCGCCCGGAAGCACCGTTCCTGGCTGACCTGGCCATGGACTTCGCCTCAATTCTGTCCAAAGAGTATGCGGACAACATGCTGAAAGCCGGTACGCCGGAAAAAGTTGACCTGAACCCAATCGGTACCGGTCCATTCCAGCTGCTGCAGTACCAGAAAGACTCCCGCATTCTGTATAAAGCGTTCGAAGGCTATTGGGGCACCAAGCCGCAGATCGACCGTCTGGTCTTCTCCATCACGCCTGATGCGTCAGTGCGTTATGCAAAACTGCAGAAAAACGAATGCCAGGTAATGCCGTACCCGAACCCGGCTGATATCGCCCGCATGAAGCAGGACAAGAACATCAACCTGCTGGAGCAGGCTGGCCTGAACGTGGGCTATCTCTCCTTCAACACCGAGAAGAAACCGTTTGATGACGTGAAGGTGCGTCAGGCGCTGACCTACGCGGTGAACAAAGAAGCGATCATCAAGGCGGTTTACCAGGGCGCAGGCGTTGCTGCCAAAAACCTGATCCCACCAACCATGTGGGGCTATAACGACGACGTTAAAGACTACACCTACGATCCTGAGAAAGCGAAAGCGCTGCTGAAAGAAGCGGGCCAGGATAAAGGCTTTACCGTTGAGCTGTGGGCGATGCCGGTACAGCGTCCTTACAACCCGAACGCACGCCGTATGGCGGAAATGGTTCAGGCTGACTGGGCTAAGGTTGGCGTTCAGGCCAAGATTGTGACCTACGAGTGGGGCGAGTACCTGAAGCGCGCCAAAGCGGGTGAGCACCAGGCGGTAATGATGGGTTGGACCGGTGACAACGGGGATCCGGACAACTTCTTCGCCACCCTGTTCAGCTGCGCGGCGGCGAAAGACGGTTCTAACTACTCTCGCTGGTGCTACAAGCCGTTTGAAGATCTGATCCAGCCGGCGCGTGCGACCGACGATCACAACAAACGTATTGAACTGTACAAGCAGGCTCAGGTTGTTATGCACGATCAGGCTCCGGCGCTGATTGTTGCTCACTCCACCGTCTATGAGCCAGTGCGTAAAGAAGTGAAGGGCTACGTGGTTGATCCACTGGGCAAACACCACTTCGAAAACGTATCTGTTGAATAATAAGTAGGGTGTTCTCCCTCTCCCTCTGGGAGAGGGCAGGGGTGAGGGGATGCATGCACGCCCTTCACCCTAACCCTCTCCCGCTGGGAGAGGGAATTTACATTTGTGAGCAATACAGACGTCACGCCACTGGTCGTGCGTCATCAGAGAGAATCCGGGTTATGTTGCAGTTCATCCTCCGACGTCTGGGACTTGTTATCCCCACGTTTATCGGTATCACCCTTCTCACTTTTGCCTTCGTCCATATGATCCCCGGCGACCCGGTAATGATTATGGCGGGCGAGCGTGGTATTTCCCCTGAGCGCCATGCACAGCTGCTGGCGGAACTCGGTCTCGATAAGCCGATGTGGCAGCAGTACCTCCACTATATCTGGGGCGTATTGCACGGTGATTTAGGGATTTCGCTGAAAAGCCGCCTTCCGGTGTGGGACGAGTTCGTGCCGCGTTTTAAAGCGACGCTGGAGCTTGGCGTCTGCGCCATGATTTTCGCCACTGCGGTGGGTATTCCTGTCGGGGTACTGGCTGCCGTCAAGCGTGGCTCTATTTTTGACCACACCGCCGTTGGCCTCGCGCTGACCGGCTACTCCATGCCTATCTTCTGGTGGGGCATGATGCTGATCATGCTGGTATCGGTGCAGCTTAACCTGACACCGGTCTCCGGGCGCGTCAGTGATATGGTCTTCCTGGATGACTCCAACCCGCTCACCGGCTTTATGCTGATTGATACGGCTATCTGGGGCGAAGAGGGCAACTTCATTGATGCCGTGGCGCACATGATCCTGCCTGCCATGGTGCTGGGCACCATTCCTCTGGCGGTGATCGTGCGAATGACCCGTTCTTCGATGCTGGAAGTGCTGGGTGAGGATTATATCCGCACCGCGCGCGCAAAGGGCCTGACGCGTATGCGCGTCATCATCGTCCATGCGCTGCGTAATGCCATGCTGCCGGTGGTGACCGTTATCGGTCTCCAGGTGGGGACGTTGCTGGCGGGGGCGATCCTGACCGAAACCATCTTCTCCTGGCCGGGCCTTGGACGCTGGCTGATTGACGCGCTGCAACGCCGTGACTATCCGGTTGTGCAGGGCGGTGTACTGCTGGTCGCGACGATGATTATCCTCGTTAACCTGCTGGTCGATTTGCTGTACGGCGTGGTGAACCCGCGTATTCGTCATAAGAAGTAAGGGACCATCATGTCACAAGTTACTCAAAATAAAGTGGTCGCTGCACCGGTTCCTATGACGCCGCTGCAGGAATTCTGGCACTACTTCAAGCGCAATAAAGGCGCGGTGGTAGGGCTGGTATATGTCGTAATCATGATCCTGATTGCGGTGTTTGCGAATTTCCTCGCACCGTATAACCCGGCGGACCAGTTCCGCGATGCGCTGCTCGCGCCGCCTGCGTGGCAGGACGGCGGCAGCCTGGCGCACCTGCTGGGTACCGATGACGTGGGCCGCGACGTGCTGTCGCGTCTGATGTACGGCGCGCGCCTGTCGCTGCTGGTCGGCTGTCTCGTTGTTGTGCTGTCGCTGATCATGGGTGTTGTACTCGGCCTGGTTGCCGGTTACTTCGGCGGCATCGTTGATAACATCATCATGCGTATCGTCGACATCATGCTGGCGCTGCCAAGCCTGCTGCTGGCGCTGGTGCTGGTGGCGATCTTCGGCCCGTCGATAGGCAATGCCGCGCTGGCGTTGACCTTCGTAGCGCTCCCTCACTACGTGCGTTTAACCCGTGCGGCGGTGCTGGTGGAAGTGAACCGCGATTACGTCACCGCCTCTCGCGTGGCGGGTGCCGGTGCGATGCGCCAGATGTTTGTCAATATCTTCCCAAACTGCCTTGCGCCGCTGATTGTTCAGGCGTCGCTCGGTTTCTCTAACGCCATTCTTGATATGGCCGCTCTTGGCTTCCTGGGCATGGGTGCGCAGCCGCCAACACCAGAGTGGGGCACCATGCTCTCCGACGTGTTGCAGTTCGCACAAAGCGCCTGGTGGGTTGTCACCTTCCCGGGTCTGGCAATCCTGCTGACGGTGCTGGCATTTAACCTGATGGGTGATGGTCTGCGTGATGCGCTTGATCCCAAACTGAAGCAGTAAGAGGCACGAGATGGCGTTATTAAATGTAGATAAATTATCGGTGCACTTCGGCGACGAAGGCACCCCGTTTCGCGCCGTGGACCGCATCAGCTACAGCGTAAATCAGGGCGAAGTGGTTGGCATTGTCGGGGAGTCCGGTTCCGGTAAGTCAGTGAGCTCACTGGCAATCATGGGGCTGATTGATTACCCGGGCCGCGTGATGGCGGAAAACCTGCAGTTCAACGGTCAGGATCTGAAGCGCATTTCTGAAAAACAGCGCCGCCAGCTGGTGGGCGCCGAAGTGGCGATGATTTTCCAGGATCCCATGACCAGCCTGAACCCTTGCTACACCGTTGGTTTCCAGATTATGGAAGCGATTAAGGTGCATCAGGGCGGGAATAAGAAAACCCGTCGTCAGCGCGCGATCGACCTGCTGAACCAGGTGGGTATTCCTGACCCGGCATCACGCCTGGACGTTTACCCGCACCAACTCTCCGGTGGGATGAGCCAGCGCGTGATGATCGCGATGGCGATTGCCTGTCGACCAAAACTGCTGATTGCAGATGAACCGACGACGGCGCTGGATGTGACCATCCAGGCGCAAATCATCGAACTGCTGCTGGAGCTGCAGCAGAAAGAGAATATGGCGCTGGTGCTGATTACGCACGATCTGGCGCTGGTGGCCGAAGCCGCGCACAAAATCATCGTGATGTATGCCGGTCAGGTGGTCGAAACCGGGAATTCACACGATATTTTCCGCGCGCCGCGTCACCCGTATACCCAAGCGCTTTTACGCGCGCTGCCGGAGTTTGCCCAGGACAAAGCGCGTCTGGCGTCGCTGCCGGGTGTGGTACCGGGTAAATATGACCGTCCGCAGGGCTGTCTGCTCAATCCGCGCTGTCCGTATGCAACGGACAAATGCCGGGCAGAAGAGCCTGAGCTGAACCAGCTTGCTGACGGCCGTCAGTCGAAATGCCACTACCCACTCGATGATGCCGGGAGGCCAACACTATGAGTACGCAACAGGCCACCACGCAACAACCGCTGTTGCAGGCCATCGACCTGAAAAAATACTACCCGGTGAAGAAGGGACTGTTTGCCCCTGAACGCCTGGTGAAAGCGCTGGACGGCGTTTCCTTTAACCTCGAACGCGGTAAAACGCTGGCGGTGGTGGGGGAGTCAGGCTGCGGTAAATCCACGCTGGGCCGTCTGCTGACGATGATTGAAGTGCCGACCGGCGGCGAGCTCTATTATCAGGGGCAGGATCTGCTCAAGCACGATCCGCAGGCGCAGAAGCTGCGTCGCCAGAAAATCCAGATTGTGTTCCAGAACCCGTACGGTTCTTTGAACCCGCGTAAAAAAGTGGGACAGATTCTGGAAGAGCCGCTGCTGATCAACAGCAATCTGAGCAAAGAGCAGCGCCGTGAAAAAGCGCTGACGATGATGGCGAAGGTCGGCCTCAAAACCGAGCATTACGATCGCTATCCGCACATGTTCTCCGGCGGCCAGCGTCAGCGTATCGCTATCGCCCGCGGGCTGATGCTCGATCCGGACGTGGTGATTGCCGATGAGCCGGTCTCCGCGCTCGACGTATCCGTGCGTGCGCAGGTGCTGAACCTGATGATGGATCTCCAGCAGGAGCTGGGGCTCTCTTACGTGTTCATCTCCCACGACCTGTCGGTGGTGGAGCATATTGCCGATGAAGTGATGGTGATGTACCTGGGGCGCTGCGTGGAGAAGGGGACTAAAGACCAGATCTTTAATAACCCTCGTCACCCGTATACCCAGGCGCTGCTGTCTGCGACGCCGCGTCTGAACCCGGACGATCGTCGTGAGCGTATTAAGCTGACGGGTGAACTGCCAAGCCCGCTGAATCCGCCTCCGGGATGTGCATTCAACGCCCGCTGCAGTCGCCGCTTCGGTCCGTGCACCCAGCTCCAGCCGCAGCTGAAGGATTATGGCGGCCAGCTGGTTGCCTGCTTCGCGGTCGATCAGGATGAAAATGGCGAGAAGCCACAGGCATAACGAAAAAAACCGGCGTTAAGCCGGTTTTTTTTATGTCTGCTTGATTATTTCCGCAGGCGAATCTGGTCGACGGCGTGCTTCTCGCTCTTGGTGAGGATCAGGCTTGCACGCTCGCGCGTCGGCAGGATGTTCTCTTTGAGGTTCACGTAGTTGATCTCATTCCACAGTCCCGTGGCCACGTTGATCGCTTCTTCTTCAGAAAGCTGGGCATAGTGGTGGAAATAGGAATCCGGGTCGGTGAACGCCCCTTCGCGGAACTTCAGGAAGCGGTTGATGTACCAGTTTTGCAGCAGGTCTTCCGGCGCATCGACATAAATAGAGAAATCGACGAAATCCGAGACGAATACGTGATGCGGGTCGTGAGGATAGTCCATCCCGCTTTGCAGCACGTTCAGACCTTCCAGAATCAGGATGTCCGGCTGGACCACGGTTTTATCCCCGCCCGGGATGCGATCGTAGATCAGGTGCGAATAGACTGGCGCAGTCACGTGAGGCACGCCGGATTTCAGGTCAGAGACAAATTTCACCAGACGGTGCATATCGTAAGAAAGCGGGAAGCCTTTCTTCTTCATTAGCCCACGTTCTTTTAACACCTCGTTCGGGTGCAGGAAGCCGTCGGTGGTGATCAGCTCCACGCTGCGGTGTTCCGGCCAGCGGCTCAACAGCGCCTGCAGGACGCGCGCGGTGGTACTTTTACCCACGGCCACGCTGCCTGCGATACTAATGATATAAGGAATACGTTGACCGTTCGTCCCGAGAAACTGCTCCAGCACGGCCTGACGGCGCAGGTTCGAGCTGATATAGAAGTTAAGCAAGCGAGAGAGGGGGAGATAAATTTCTGCCACCTCTTCCAGGGACAGATCTTCGTTTATCCCTTTTAACCGTGCGATTTCACCTTCCGTCAGCGTCATAGGGACGGAATCACGCAGGGCAGCCCACTGGCTGCGGTTAAAGTGAAGATAAGGCGTCATTAACGTTTGCTCTTTTTTGCTCATAAGCATGCTTCAGTGAGCCAGCATCACACTGCCGGATCATGGCTCATCACACAGTTAATTTTGGACAATGGGCAGGAGGTTAACACCAGATGACGGGAATAATAAGAAAAAAGATGGAAAGCACTGCGTTACGCGGAAGCCGTCACGCTACGGTGAATACGGTGCAAATCACGATGATATGTTGAATATTTGACCTCAAATGACTACTTTTACAGCGCCTGATACGCTGTTCGCATAAAATGTGAGCGAAAGAACGTTTTATGCAAATTTTTAGTTGCATGACCGCGCAGGTATCCATAGAATGCGCGCTACTTGATGCCGACTTAGCTCAGTAGGTAGAGCAACTGACTTGTAATCAGTAGGTCACCAGTTCGATTCCGGTAGTCGGCACCATCAAGTCCGGTGGGGTTCCCGAGCGGCCAAAGGGAGCAGACTGTAAATCTGCCGTCACAGACTTCGAAGGTTCGAATCCTTCCCCCACCACCACTTTCTGGCAGCGTAAATGCCGCCGGAGCTGGTTGGAAAAATTAGCCAGCTCAAACTGAAAAAGAGAGAAATCTCTTTTTTTGTTACAGAAAGAACTGGGTAGCCGAGTTTCAGGATGCGGGCATCGTATAATGGCTATTACCTCAGCCTTCCAAGCTGATGATGCGGGTTCGATTCCCGCTGCCCGCTCCAATACGTGCTGATATGGCTCAGTTGGTAGAGCGCACCCTTGGTAAGGGTGAGGTCCCCAGTTCGACTCTGGGTATCAGCACCACTTCACTTCTCCTTCCCGTTTCTCTCTGTTTCAATTTTACTGTATTCAACAATTCAGGCATTTCGTCTGGTTGATGTGGTGATATCACCGATTTATCCGTGTCTTAGAGGGACAATCGATGTCTAAAGAAAAGTTTGAACGTACAAAACCGCACGTTAACGTCGGTACTATCGGCCACGTTGACCATGGTAAAACAACGCTGACCGCTGCAATCACTACCGTTCTGGCAAAAACCTACGGTGGTTCTGCTCGCGCATTCGACCAGATCGATAACGCACCAGAAGAAAAAGCTCGTGGTATCACCATCAACACCTCTCACGTTGAGTACGACACCCCGACTCGCCACTACGCACACGTAGACTGCCCAGGCCACGCCGACTATGTTAAAAACATGATCACCGGTGCTGCGCAGATGGACGGCGCGATCCTGGTTGTTGCTGCGACTGACGGCCCAATGCCTCAGACTCGTGAGCACATCCTGCTGGGTCGTCAGGTAGGCGTTCCTTTCATCATCGTGTTCCTGAACAAATGCGACATGGTTGATGACGAAGAGCTGCTGGAACTGGTAGAGATGGAAGTTCGTGAACTGCTGTCTCAGTACGATTTCCC
>NZ_JAWNFK010000003.1:0-29375 GCF_034107965.1 Enterobacter sp. 61D5 | reverse complement strand
TCCGGTCGTGGTACCGTTGTTACCGGTCGTGTAGAGCGCGGTATCATCAAAGTTGGCGAAGAAGTTGAAATCGTTGGTATCAAAGAGACTGCGAAGTCTACCTGTACTGGCGTTGAAATGTTCCGCAAACTGCTGGACGAAGGCCGTGCTGGTGAGAACGTTGGTGTTCTGCTGCGTGGTATAAAACGTGAAGAAATCGAACGTGGTCAGGTTCTGGCGAAGCCAGGCTCAATCAAGCCACACACCAAGTTCGAATCTGAAGTGTACATCCTGTCCAAAGACGAAGGCGGCCGTCATACTCCGTTCTTCAAAGGCTACCGTCCACAGTTCTACTTCCGTACAACTGACGTTACCGGTACCATCGAACTGCCAGAAGGCGTTGAGATGGTAATGCCAGGCGACAACATCAAGATGGTTGTGACGCTGATCCACCCAATCGCGATGGACGACGGTCTGCGTTTCGCAATCCGTGAAGGTGGCCGTACCGTTGGCGCGGGCGTGGTTGCTAAAGTTCTCGGCTAATCGCTGATAACATTTGACGCAATGCGCATGAAAAGGGCATCATTTGATGCCCTTTTTGCACGCTTTCACATCAGAACCTGGCTCATCAGTGATTATTTTTGTCATAATCATTGCTGAGACAGGCTCTGCAGAGAGCGTATAATCCATAAAGGGATTATTTCGATTTGGCTCGCCTCGCAATCGCGGGGTGAAATTATTTGTAGAATTCTTCTGACAGGTTGGTTTATGAGTGCGAATACCGAAGCTCAAGGGAGCGGGCGCGGCCTGGAAGCGATGAAGTGGGTCGCTGTTGCCGTGCTGCTGATTGTGGCAATCGTTGGCAACTATCTTTATCGTGACATGATGCTGCCGCTCCGCGCGCTGGCAGTGGTGATTCTGATTGCTGCAGCGGGCGGTGTCGCGCTGTTGACGACTAAGGGTAAAGCAACCGTTGCTTTCGCTCGCGAAGCACGTACCGAAGTCCGCAAGGTCATTTGGCCGACTCGCCAGGAAACATTGCACACCACACTGATCGTGGCTGCAGTGACTGCGGTAATGTCACTGATCCTGTGGGGACTGGATGGTATTCTGGTTCGCCTGGTTTCCTTTATTACTGGCCTGAGGTTCTAAGATGTCTGAAGCCCCTAAAAAGCGTTGGTACGTCGTTCAGGCGTTTTCCGGTTTTGAAGGCCGCGTAGCAACGTCGCTGCGTGAGCATATCAAATTACACAACATGGAAGAGTTATTTGGCGAAGTTATGGTTCCGACCGAAGAAGTGGTTGAGATCCGTGGCGGCCAACGTCGCAAAAGCGAGCGTAAATTCTTCCCGGGTTACGTGCTGGTTCAGATGGTGATGAACGACGCGAGCTGGCACCTGGTGCGCAGCGTACCGCGCGTGATGGGCTTTATCGGCGGCACGTCTGACCGTCCGGCGCCAATCAGCGACAAAGAAGTTGATGCGATTATGAACCGCCTGCAGCAGGTGGGTGATAAGCCGCGTCCGAAAACGCTGTTTGAACCGGGTGAAATGGTTCGTGTTAGCGACGGTCCGTTTGCTGACTTTAACGGTGTGGTTGAAGAAGTGGACTACGAGAAGTCCCGCCTGAAAGTTTCTGTTTCTATCTTCGGTCGTGCGACCCCGGTAGAACTGGACTTTGCGCAGGTCGAAAAAGCCTAAGCAGCGATCAAAAAAGCGGCGATTTAATCGTTGCACAGGGCGCGAGATTGGAATACAATTTCGCGCCTTTTGTTTTTATGGGCCCGGCCCGTAAAACGAATTTTATTCACGGGGAGCCTCCCTGAGGCGCTATCACCCAATCAGAGGATTTTAGAATGGCTAAGAAAGTACAAGCCTACGTCAAGCTGCAGGTTGCAGCTGGTATGGCGAACCCAAGTCCACCAGTTGGTCCAGCTCTGGGTCAGCAGGGTGTGAACATCATGGAATTCTGTAAAGCGTTCAACGCCAAAACCGAATCCCTGGAAAAAGGTCTGCCAATCCCAGTCGTAATCACTGTTTACGCTGACCGTTCTTTCACTTTCGTTACCAAAACCCCTCCAGCAGCTGTTCTGCTGAAGAAAGCGGCTGGTATCAAGTCTGGTTCCGGTAAACCGAACAAAGACAAAGTGGGTAAAATTTCCCGCGCTCAGCTGCAGGAAATCGCGCAGACCAAAGCTGCCGACATGACTGGTGCCGACATTGAAGCGATGACTCGCTCAATCGAAGGTACTGCACGTTCCATGGGCCTGGTAGTGGAGGACTAAGAAATGGCTAAACTGACCAAGCGCATGTCCGTGATCCGTGACAAAGTTGATGCGACCAAACAGTACGACATCAACGAAGCTATCGCTCTGCTGAAAGAACTGGCAACTGCTAAGTTCGTTGAAAGCGTTGACGTTGCCGTTAACCTCGGCATCGACGCGCGTAAATCCGATCAGAACGTTCGTGGCGCGACTGTACTGCCACACGGTACTGGCCGTTCCGTTCGCGTAGCTGTATTTGCTCAGGGTGCAAACGCTGAAGCTGCTAAAGCTGCCGGCGCTGAACTGGTAGGTATGGAAGATCTGGCTGATCAGATCAAGAAAGGCGAAATGAACTTTGACGTTGTTATTGCTTCTCCAGATGCAATGCGCGTTGTTGGCCAGCTGGGCCAGGTTCTGGGTCCACGCGGCCTGATGCCAAACCCGAAAGTGGGTACTGTAACTCCTAACGTTGCTGAAGCGGTTAAGAACGCTAAAGCAGGTCAGGTTCGTTATCGTAACGACAAAAACGGCATCATCCACACCACCATCGGTAAAGTGGACTTTGACGCTGACAAATTGAAAGAAAACCTGGAAGCTCTGCTGGTTGCGCTGAAAAAAGCAAAACCAACTCAGGCGAAAGGCGTGTACATCAAGAAAGTTAGCATCTCCACCACCATGGGTGCAGGTGTTGCAGTTGACCAGGCTGGCCTGAGCGCTGCTGCAAACTAATGCCTTTACGTGGGCGGTGATTTTGTCTACAATCTTACCCCCACGTTTGCTAACGAAAGTTAGCGGCTAAAAGATTTGTTCGTTGGAGCCTGGCCTAATCCAGGCCTCCGTCGAAGACCGCAGGTGTTTCGCAAGAGACTTAATCCCCTGCGTAGACGGTGACAGAACGCTAAGATTATTTTTGGATACTCTGGCTTGTTTCTGCTCACCGTATTAAGACGCTCTTTCCGTTGGGGAGAGTGAAGTGAGTTCCGGAACATGAGTTCCGGCAAACATCCAGGAGCAAAGCTAATGGCTTTAAATCTTCAAGACAAACAAGCGATTGTTGCTGAAGTCAGCGAAGTAGCCAAAGGCGCGCTGTCTGCAGTAGTTGCGGATTCCCGTGGCGTTACTGTAGACAAAATGACTGAACTGCGTAAAGCAGGTCGTGAAGCTGGCGTATATATGCGTGTTGTTCGTAACACCCTGCTGCGCCGCGTAGTTGAAGGTACTCAGTTCGAGTGCCTGAAAGACACGTTTGTTGGTCCGACCCTGATTGCATACTCTATGGAACACCCGGGCGCTGCTGCTCGTCTGTTCAAAGAGTTCGCGAAAGCGAATGCAAAATTTGAGGTCAAAGCTGCAGCCTTTGAAGGTGAGTTGATCCCGGCATCGCAAATCGATCGCCTGGCAACCCTGCCGACCTACGAAGAAGCAATTGCACGCCTGATGGCAACCATGAAAGAAGCTGCGGCTGGCAAACTGGTTCGCACTCTGGCTGCTGTACGCGATGCGAAAGAAGCTGCTTAATCGCAGTTATCTTTATAAAGCATTTGCTTACGTATAAACTTATTCTGATTTTCAGGAACAATTTAAATGTCTATCACTAAAGATCAAATCATTGAAGCAGTAGCAGCTATGTCCGTAATGGACGTTGTAGAGCTGGTTTCTGCAATGGAAGAAAAATTCGGTGTTTCTGCTGCTGCTGCTGTAGCTGTAGCTGCGGGCCCGGCTGAAGCTGCTGAAGAAAAAACTGAATTCGACGTAATTCTGAAAGCTGCTGGCGCTAACAAAGTTGCTGTTATCAAAGCAGTACGTGGCGCAACTGGCCTGGGTCTGAAAGAAGCTAAAGACCTGGTAGAATCTGCTCCAGCTGCGCTGAAAGAAGGCGTGAGCAAAGACGACGCAGAAGCACTGAAAAAATCTCTGGAAGAAGCTGGCGCTGAAGTTGAAGTTAAATAAGCCAACTTTTCTGGTTGCAGCCTAAGTAATTAGGCTGATGGCTGGTGACTTTTTAGTCACCAGCCTTTTTGCGCTGTAAGGCATCAGTAGCATTTCACACTGTTTGACTGCTGATTGTCCTGACAATGCATGTTTCTATCGACGACTTAATATATTGCGACAGGGTGCTCGCTCTGTGTAAATCGCGACGAAATGATTTAAGCGTGATAGCAACAGGTATTGCGGAAAGTATTCAATTTTCCGGTCCACAAAATGGTGTTGCACAAACTGTCCCTTCGTCGGACAGATGGGTCGACTTGTCAGCGAGCTGAGGAACCCTATGGTTTACTCCTATACCGAGAAAAAACGTATTCGTAAGGATTTTGGTAAACGTCCACAAGTTCTGGACATTCCATATCTCCTTTCTATCCAGCTTGACTCGTTCCAGAAGTTTATCGAGCAAGATCCTGAAGGGCAGTACGGTCTGGAAGCAGCCTTCCGTTCCGTGTTCCCGATTCAGAGCTACAGCGGTAACTCCGAGCTGCAGTACGTCAGCTACCGCCTTGGCGAACCGGTGTTTGACGTTCAGGAATGTCAGATCCGTGGCGTGACCTATTCCGCACCGCTGCGCGTAAAACTGCGTCTGGTGATCTACGAGCGCGAAGCGCCGGAAGGCACCGTAAAAGACATTAAAGAACAAGAAGTCTACATGGGTGAAATTCCACTCATGACAGACAACGGTACTTTCGTTATCAACGGTACTGAGCGTGTTATCGTTTCCCAGCTGCATCGTAGCCCGGGCGTCTTCTTCGACAGCGATAAAGGTAAAACACACTCTTCCGGTAAAGTACTGTATAACGCACGCATCATTCCTTACCGTGGTTCATGGCTGGACTTCGAGTTCGATCCGAAAGACAACCTGTTTGTCCGTATCGACCGTCGTCGTAAGCTGCCTGCAACCATCATTCTGCGTGCGCTGCAATACACCACTGAACAGATCCTGGACCTGTTCTTTGAGAAAGTGATCTTTGAAATCCGCGACAACAAGCTGCAGATGGAGCTGGTGCCGGAACGTCTGCGTGGTGAGACCGCGTCGTTCGACATCGAAGCCGACGGCAAAGTGTATGTGGAAAAAGGTCGCCGTATCACCGCGCGCCACATCCGCCAGCTGGAAAAAGATGATATCAAACTCATCGAAGTTCCGGTTGAGTACATTGCAGGAAAAGTAGCCGCGAAAGATTACGTTGACGAGTCAACGGGTGAGCTGATCTGCCCTGCGAACATGGAGCTGAGCCTGGATCTGCTGGCTAAGCTGAGCCAGTCTGGCCACAAACGTATCGAAACGCTGTTCACCAACGATCTGGACCACGGCGCGTATATCTCTGAGACTATTCGCGTCGACCCAACCACCGATCGTCTGAGCGCGTTGGTCGAAATCTACCGCATGATGCGTCCTGGTGAGCCACCAACTCGCGAAGCGGCGGAAAGCCTGTTCGAGAACCTGTTCTTCTCCGAAGACCGCTACGATCTGTCCGCGGTTGGTCGTATGAAGTTCAACCGTTCTCTGCTGCGCGACGAAATCGAAGGTTCCGGTATCCTGAGCAAAGACGACATCATCGAAGTGATGAAGAAGCTCATCGATATCCGTAACGGTAAAGGCGAAGTGGACGATATCGACCACCTCGGCAACCGTCGTATCCGTTCCGTAGGCGAAATGGCGGAAAACCAATTCCGCGTTGGCCTGGTACGTGTAGAGCGTGCGGTGAAAGAGCGTCTGTCTCTGGGCGATCTGGATACCCTGATGCCTCAGGATATGATCAACGCCAAGCCGATTTCTGCAGCAGTGAAAGAGTTCTTCGGTTCCAGCCAGCTGTCTCAGTTCATGGACCAGAACAACCCGCTGTCTGAGATTACGCACAAACGTCGTATCTCTGCACTCGGCCCAGGCGGTCTGACCCGTGAACGCGCAGGCTTTGAAGTTCGAGACGTACACCCGACGCACTACGGTCGCGTATGTCCAATCGAAACGCCTGAAGGTCCAAACATCGGTCTGATCAACTCCCTGTCCGTGTACGCACAGACTAACGAATACGGTTTCCTCGAGACCCCGTACCGTAAAGTGACCGACGGTGTTGTAACCGACGAAATTCACTACCTGTCTGCTATCGAAGAAGGCAACTACGTTATCGCTCAGGCGAACTCCAACCTGGATGACGAAGGCCACTTTGTAGAAGATCTGGTTACCTGCCGTAGCAAAGGCGAATCCAGCTTGTTCAGCCGCGACCAGGTTGACTACATGGACGTATCCACCCAGCAGGTGGTATCCGTCGGTGCGTCCCTGATCCCGTTCCTGGAACACGATGACGCCAACCGTGCATTGATGGGTGCGAACATGCAACGTCAGGCCGTTCCAACTCTGCGCGCTGATAAGCCGCTGGTTGGTACCGGTATGGAACGTGCTGTTGCCGTTGACTCCGGTGTTACTGCGGTTGCTAAACGTGGCGGTACTGTTCAGTACGTCGATGCATCCCGTATCGTTATCAAAGTTAACGAAGACGAGATGTATCCGGGCGAAGCAGGTATCGACATTTATAACCTGACCAAATACACCCGTTCTAACCAGAACACCTGTATCAACCAGATGCCTTGCGTATCTCTGGGTGAGCCAGTTGAGCGCGGCGACGTGCTGGCAGACGGCCCGTCCACCGACCTCGGTGAACTGGCGCTCGGTCAGAACATGCGCGTAGCGTTCATGCCGTGGAACGGTTACAACTTCGAAGACTCCATCCTCGTCTCCGAGCGTGTGGTTCAGGAAGATCGTTTCACCACCATCCACATTCAGGAACTGGCATGTGTGTCCCGTGACACCAAGCTGGGGCCAGAAGAGATCACCGCTGACATCCCTAACGTGGGTGAAGCTGCGCTCTCCAAACTGGATGAATCCGGTATCGTTTACATCGGTGCGGAAGTAACCGGCGGCGACATTCTGGTTGGTAAGGTTACGCCGAAAGGTGAAACCCAGCTGACGCCAGAAGAGAAACTGCTGCGAGCAATCTTCGGTGAGAAAGCGTCTGACGTTAAAGACTCTTCTCTGCGCGTACCAAACGGTGTTTCCGGTACGGTTATCGACGTTCAGGTCTTCACCCGTGACGGCGTTGAGAAAGATAAGCGTGCGCTGGAAATCGAAGAGATGCAGCTCAAACAGGCTAAGAAAGACCTGTCTGAAGAACTGCAGATCCTCGAAGCGGGTCTGTTCAGCCGTATCTATGCGGTGCTGGTTGCCGGTGGCGTTGAAGCTGAGAAGCTCGACAAACTGCCACGCGATCGCTGGCTGGAACTGGGCCTGACCGACGAAGAGAAACAAAATCAGCTGGAACAGCTGGCTGAGCAGTATGACGAACTGAAACACGAGTTCGAGAAAAAACTCGAAGCGAAACGCCGCAAAATCACTCAGGGCGACGATCTGGCACCAGGCGTGCTGAAGATTGTTAAGGTGTATCTGGCCGTTAAACGTCAGATCCAGCCTGGTGATAAGATGGCAGGTCGTCACGGTAACAAGGGTGTTATCTCTAAGATCAACCCGATCGAAGATATGCCGCACGATGCTAACGGTACGCCGGTAGATATCGTACTGAACCCGCTGGGCGTACCGTCTCGTATGAACATCGGTCAGATCCTGGAAACTCACCTGGGTATGGCTGCGAAAGGTATCGGCGACAAGATTAACGCCATGCTGAAGCAGCAGGAAGAAGTCGCGAAACTGCGCGAATTCATCCAGCGTGCCTACGATCTGGGTACCGACGTTCGTCAGAAAGTCGACCTGAATACCTTCAGCGATGAAGAAGTACTGCGTCTGGCTGAGAACCTGAAAAAAGGTATGCCAATCGCAACGCCGGTCTTCGATGGTGCGAAAGAAGCTGAAATTAAAGAGCTGCTGCAACTGGGTGGTCTGCCAACGTCTGGTCAGATTACGCTGTTTGACGGCCGTACCGGTGAACAGTTCGAGCGTCCGGTAACCGTAGGTTACATGTACATGCTGAAACTGAACCACCTGGTCGACGACAAGATGCACGCTCGTTCTACCGGTTCTTACAGCCTGGTTACTCAGCAGCCGCTGGGTGGTAAGGCACAGTTCGGTGGTCAGCGCTTCGGGGAGATGGAAGTGTGGGCGCTGGAAGCATACGGCGCGGCATACACCCTGCAGGAAATGCTCACCGTTAAGTCTGATGACGTGAACGGTCGTACCAAGATGTATAAAAACATCGTGGACGGCAACCATCAGATGGAACCGGGCATGCCAGAATCCTTCAACGTACTGTTGAAAGAGATTCGTTCGCTGGGTATCAACATCGAACTGGAAGACGAGTAATTCTCGCTCAAACAGGTCACTGGTGCCGGGTTAACCCCCGGCACCAGATTGTGCTAACTCCGACGGGAGCAAATCCGTGAAAGATTTATTAAAGTTTCTGAAAGCGCAGACTAAAACCGAAGAGTTTGATGCGATCAAAATTGCTCTGGCTTCGCCAGACATGATCCGTTCATGGTCATTCGGTGAAGTTAAAAAGCCGGAAACCATCAACTACCGTACGTTCAAACCTGAGCGTGACGGCCTTTTCTGTGCGCGTATTTTCGGGCCAGTAAAAGATTACGAGTGCCTGTGCGGTAAGTACAAGCGCCTGAAACACCGTGGTGTGATCTGTGAGAAGTGCGGCGTTGAAGTGACCCAGACCAAAGTGCGTCGTGAGCGCATGGGCCACATCGAGCTGGCGTCTCCGACCGCTCACATCTGGTTCCTGAAATCTCTGCCGTCCCGTATCGGTCTGCTGCTGGATATGCCGCTGCGCGATATCGAACGTGTTCTGTACTTCGAATCTTATGTGGTTATCGAAGGCGGGATGACGAACCTGGAACGTCATCAGATCCTGACTGAAGAGCAGTATCTGGACGCGCTGGAAGAGTTCGGTGACGAATTCGATGCGAAGATGGGTGCGGAAGCTATTCAGGCCCTGCTGAAGAGCATGGATCTGGAGCAAGAGTGCGAGCAGCTGCGTGAAGAGCTGAACGAAACCAACTCCGAAACCAAACGTAAAAAGCTGACCAAGCGTATCAAACTGCTGGAAGCGTTCGTTCAGTCTGGTAACAAACCAGAGTGGATGATCCTGACCGTTCTGCCGGTTCTGCCGCCAGATCTGCGTCCACTGGTTCCGCTGGATGGTGGTCGTTTCGCAACGTCCGATCTGAACGATCTGTATCGTCGCGTTATCAACCGTAACAACCGTCTGAAACGTCTGCTGGATCTGGCTGCGCCGGACATCATCGTACGCAACGAAAAACGTATGCTGCAGGAAGCGGTAGATGCCCTGCTGGATAACGGTCGTCGCGGTCGTGCGATCACCGGTTCTAACAAGCGTCCTCTGAAATCTTTGGCCGACATGATCAAAGGTAAACAGGGTCGTTTCCGTCAGAACCTGCTCGGTAAGCGTGTTGACTACTCCGGTCGTTCTGTAATCACCGTAGGTCCATACCTGCGTCTGCATCAGTGCGGTCTGCCGAAGAAAATGGCACTGGAGCTGTTCAAACCGTTCATCTACGGCAAGCTGGAGTTGCGAGGACTCGCCACCACCATCAAAGCCGCTAAGAAAATGGTTGAGCGTGAAGAAGCTGTCGTTTGGGATATCCTGGACGAAGTTATCCGCGAACACCCGGTACTGCTGAACCGTGCACCAACTCTGCACCGTTTGGGTATCCAGGCATTTGAGCCAGTCCTGATCGAAGGTAAAGCTATCCAGCTGCACCCGCTGGTTTGTGCGGCATATAACGCCGACTTCGATGGTGACCAGATGGCTGTTCACGTACCGCTGACGCTGGAAGCCCAGCTCGAAGCGCGTGCGCTGATGATGTCTACCAACAACATCCTGTCTCCAGCGAACGGTGAACCTATCATCGTTCCTTCTCAGGACGTTGTATTGGGTCTGTACTACATGACCCGTGACTGTGTTAACGCCAAAGGCGAAGGCATGGTGCTGACTGGCCCGAAAGAAGCTGAGCGTATTTATCGCGCTGGCCTGGCCTCTCTGCATGCGCGCGTTAAAGTGCGTATCACCGAATACGAAAAAGATGAAAACGGCGAATTCGTTGCGAAAACCAGCCTGAAAGACACGACCGTTGGCCGTGCCATTCTGTGGATGATCGTACCGAAAGGTCTGCCTTTCTCCATCGTCAACCAGGCGCTGGGCAAGAAAGCGATCTCCAAAATGCTGAACACCTGTTACCGCATTCTGGGTCTGAAGCCGACCGTTATCTTCGCTGACCAGACAATGTATACCGGCTTTGCTTATGCAGCGCGTTCAGGTGCATCTGTTGGTATCGATGACATGGTCATCCCAGAGAAGAAACACGAGATCATCTCTGAAGCGGAAGCCGAAGTTGCTGAGATCCAGGAGCAGTTCCAGTCTGGTCTGGTTACCGCGGGCGAACGCTATAACAAAGTTATCGATATCTGGGCAGCGGCGAACGATCGTGTATCCAAAGCGATGATGGATAACCTGCAGACCGAAACCGTGATTAACCGTGACGGCGTAGAAGAGCAGCAGGTTTCCTTCAACAGCATCTACATGATGGCCGACTCCGGTGCGCGTGGTTCCGCAGCACAGATTCGTCAGCTGGCAGGTATGCGTGGTCTGATGGCGAAGCCAGATGGCTCCATCATCGAAACGCCAATCACCGCGAACTTCCGTGAAGGTCTGAACGTACTCCAGTACTTCATCTCCACGCACGGTGCTCGTAAAGGTCTGGCGGATACCGCACTGAAAACTGCGAACTCCGGTTATCTGACGCGTCGTCTGGTTGACGTTGCGCAGGATCTGGTTGTGACCGAAGACGATTGTGGCACCCTCGAAGGTATCACCATGACCCCGGTTATCGAGGGTGGTGATGTTAAAGAGCCACTGCGCGATCGCGTTCTGGGTCGTGTAACCGCGGAAGACATTCTGAAGCCGGGTACTGCAGACATCCTGGTTCCACGCAACACGCTGCTGCACGAGCACTGGTGTGACCTGCTGGAAGCGAACTCTGTTGACTCCGTGAAAGTACGTTCCGTTGTATCCTGTGACACCGACTTTGGTGTATGTGCGCACTGCTATGGTCGTGACCTGGCGCGTGGCCACATCATCAACAAAGGTGAAGCAATCGGCGTTATCGCGGCACAGTCCATCGGTGAGCCGGGTACACAGCTGACGATGCGTACGTTCCACATCGGTGGTGCGGCATCTCGTGCGGCTGCTGAATCCAGCATCCAGGTGAAAAACAAAGGTAGCATCAAGCTCAGCAACGCGAAGTCTGTTGTTAACTCCGCAGGCAAGCTGGTTGTGACCTCTCGTAACACCGAGCTGAAGCTGATCGACGAATTCGGTCGTACCAAAGAGAGCTATAAAGTGCCTTACGGTGCGGTTATGGCGAAAGGTGATGGCGAGCAGGTTGCCGGCGGTGAAACCGTTGCAAACTGGGATCCACACACCATGCCGGTTATCACCGAAGTAAGTGGTTTCATCCGCTTCACTGACATGATCGACGGCCAGACCATTACTCGTCAGACCGACGAGCTGACCGGTCTGTCTTCTCTGGTGGTTCTGGATTCTGCTGAACGTACTACCGGTGGTAAAGATCTGCGTCCTGCACTGAAAATCGTTGATGCTCAGGGTAACGACGTTCTGATCCCTGGTACCGACATGCCTGCGCAGTACTTCCTGCCAGGTAAAGCGATCGTTCAGCTGGAAGATGGCATTCAGATCGGTGCGGGTGATGCTCTGGCGCGTATTCCACAGGAATCCAGCGGTACCAAGGACATCACCGGTGGTCTGCCACGCGTTGCGGACCTGTTCGAAGCACGTCGTCCGAAAGAGCCTGCAATCCTGGCTGAAATCAGCGGTATCATCTCCTTCGGTAAAGAGACCAAAGGGAAGCGCCGTCTGGTTATCACTCCAGTAGATGGCAGCGAACCGTACGAAGAGATGATTCCTAAGTGGCGTCAGCTCAACGTGTTCGAAGGTGAACGTGTAGAACGTGGTGACGTGGTTTCCGATGGTCCAGAAGCTCCGCACGACATTCTGCGTCTTCGTGGCGTACACGCGGTAACGCGTTACATCACCAACGAAGTACAGGACGTTTACCGTCTGCAGGGCGTTAAGATTAACGATAAGCACATCGAAGTTATCGTTCGTCAGATGCTGCGTAAAGCAACCATCGAAAACGCAGGCAGCTCCGAGTTCCTGGAAGGCGAGCAGGTTGAATACTCACGCGTCAAGATCGCTAACCGCGAACTGGAAGCGAACGGCAAAATCGGTGCGACCTTCTCGCGCGATCTGCTAGGTATCACCAAAGCGTCTCTGGCAACCGAGTCCTTCATCTCTGCAGCATCGTTCCAGGAAACGACTCGTGTCCTGACCGAAGCCGCTGTTGCAGGTAAACGTGATGAACTGCGCGGTCTGAAAGAGAACGTCATCGTGGGTCGTCTGATCCCGGCGGGTACCGGTTATGCGTACCACCAGGATCGTATGCGTCGTCGTGCTGCGGGCGAACTGCCAGCTGCACCGCAGGTGACTGCTGAAGATGCATCCGCGAGTCTGGCAGAACTGCTGAACGCAGGTCTGGGCGGTTCCGACAACGAGTAATCGTTGATGCCCGGTGATGAACATTACCGGGCATGTGCCTCGTAGGTCGGGTAAGCGCAGCGCCGCCCGACAATAAAAAACCCGCCTCGGCGGGTTTTTTTACATCTGTAGGTAATCAGTTTACCAACGGGATCCGTCGATAAAGCTCAATCATATCGCCCGCCAGATCCTGAATGACCATCGCGTTCATCAGGTGATCCTGAGAGTGGACGGTAATCAGGTTTACCGGAAGCTTCCCGGTCCCTTCGTCAAAACCGATAAGCTGAGTCTGGATCGTGTGCGCATGTTTCACATATTCGCGCGACTCTTCCATCGCTTTTTCTGCTTCGTCAAACTCACCTTTACGCGCCATCTGTAACGCAGTCAGGGCCGCACTGCGCGCCGCGCCTGCGTTGACCAGCAGTTCCATTATCGTGGTTTCTAAGTCTTCCATTATGACTCCAGAAGTTTGAGCGCTTTTTCCAGTACGGCATCGCCTTTCATTATGCCGTAATCCATCATGTCGATCACCGCGACCTTTTTACCCAGCGGCTCGGCCTGTGCCTGTAGCTTAGCCTGCTCGTATTTAACCTGTGGCCCCAGCAATACGATGTCGGCCGTCGCGATGTTGTCTTTAAACTCCGCAACCGGAACGGCTTTAATGGTGACTTCAACCCCTTTTTTCTGCGCGGCGTCTTTCATACGTTGAACCAGCATGCTGGTTGACATTCCCGCTGCACAGCATAAAACGATGTTCTTCATAATCAGCCTCGATCTACATGTGTTTATTGATAATTATCCCGTGCAGACCGCTTCAACAACCGGTTTACCGCGATTGTGTGTCAGGCATCACAAAGAAACCGGCGATTTTCTGAAACCGGTTACAATTTTACATTGTCGGGTACCCGGCCCGTGGAATCGGGCAGGGTGAAAGAGGGAGGATTAGCTGATGGACGTTCGGTTAATGCGGTTTTTGCCCTGCTGTTTGGCGCTGTAGAGGGCGTTATCAACGCTTCCGACAAATTGCTCCAGCGGTTCAAAATGCCACTCCCCAAGACCGCCGCTGAACGTAACCCGCAGGTTTTCTTCTCGCCAGACGCGTTTTTCAACTGCGGTACGCCAGGCTTCCAGCAATGAGAGCGCAGACGTCATCTGCTCAGCCTGGAAAATTACCGCAAACTCTTCTCCACCGTAGCGGTAAAGCGAGACGTGATGTGGCTGCATGATTTGGATCCCTTCGCGGGCCACGTTGCGCAGAACGATATCACCGGTCAGGTGGCCCAGCGTGTCGTTAATCGACTTGAAGTTATCAATGTCCACCAGCGCCAGCGCGAAAGGCTGATGGGCATCCAGCAGCTCCGCGATATCGCTATCGAACGCGCGGCGGTTTTTACAGCCCGTCAGCGCATCGTGAGTGGCCTGGCGCACATAGGCCATCTCACGCTCTTTATTGGACTGGATAGTATGGCTCAGCATCGCCTCCAGCCGCGGCGCCTCGCTGACGTCGCCGGTTTTGATGGCATTGATAATGTGCATCAGCACGCTACGCGAGGCGTGGCGGAGGTATAATCCGAAGAGGATGATGATGATGGCCGCCAGCGCAAACCCCCAGCCAACAATCGTCGTTTCATGGCGGGTGATATCGGTGAGCGTCTCGGCAGAGACCCTATAGATGACAAACCAGTCCGGATTGGTAAACGAGTAGTAGTAATACCAGGCGTTGCTTTTCTTGTCGTAAAGGTGCCCTTCGCCGCTGGTCATTTTGTCCATCAGCGCTTCGCTCACGTACTGTTTGAAGAGCGCGCCCGTATCCGGGTGAAGCACAACGGCGCCGTCGCGTTCGACGACGAAGAATTCCCCCTGAACGGGTGCCACCATCTGACGCAGGGTGTAGCCCATTGACGTCAAATCAAGATGAAACGCGATCGTTCCCTTAAGTCGGCCTTCCGGTGAAATCAATGGCTTATAGAGCGTGACCGTCGGATGGCCGGTGAAGTAGTCCATGTAGGGGCGAGTATAGTGGCTGAAGATACTGGCTTCGGCCTGAGCGACAAACCACGGACGCGTCCGGGGATCGAAGGTTTTACTCTTCTCCGTGGGGAGTACTTCCGGTGCGCGGAGATAATGCCCCTGCGTGTCAGCCAGCGAGATGGAGGAGACGGTCGGCATCAGGTTCTGCAGATGCATCACCATCTGCAGCCCCTGCGTCGGGTTAACGTTGAGCGTCTCGTTTAGCCTGTCGTTACGCGAAAAGTACATCGCGGCACGGCCAAGGATATAGTCGTTTTCACGCAGGATCGACTCGGTGTAGTTCACCGCCAGGTTGTGCGTGAAATTGCTGTTGATCTTGTGATAATCCTCAAGAAAATCCTTTCTTTGCGAAAGCGTCACCGCGACCGCAATCACCACAAAACTGCAGATGATCCCCGCGAAGCTGAGCATGATTGGCCGGGTAAAAGAGAGCTTTTTGCTGTGAAGTGCCATGGGCTGTACATCGTTCCTGATGGTGAATACTTTACGTCTGCCGATATCCTCTCAGCATAGTCGCTGTCCTGCGGTTAGCGGTGAATTATACGGCACACGATTTCTGACGGGATGATTTATCTTAAGAACCATTAAGAAAATGCTTATTCAACCGGCTGGGGGCGTTTGTGCAATGAACCAGAGGCAGGGCGAAACGAGGAAGAAGCTTTTCGCCCTGGTCAGCATCCGTTGCTGACCGTGTGACAATAAAAAACCGGACGATCGCTGACAATCATCCGGTTTTGCCTTTTCGTAGCGCCTCGACAATTTTTTATGATGTTGCAGTGCGTTTCAACGTCATTGCGAGGTTCTTCCCAGCCAGCTGTCCCAGTCTTTCCAGACAGGCTGAAGACCCTGCGCCGTCAGGGCTGCGGCGACCGCTTCCGGACGTCGTCCGTCATGCGGCACAAACTGCTCCAGCTCCGGACGATCGTCGGCGTAGCCGCCAGGCTGCGTTTTGGAAAACGCGCTGACGTTGTTAATCGCCAGCGGGATAACGCGATCGCGAAACGCCGGGGACTCACGCGTTGAGAGCGATAATTCCACTTCCGGGGCGAGCAGGCGAAACGCGCAGATGGTCTGCACCAGCTGGCGTTCATCCATCAGCGAAGCCGGTTCAATCCCTCCCGCGCAGGGTCTCAGGCGCGGGAAGGAGATGGAGTAACGGCTCTGCCAGTAGTGCTGCTGAAGCCAGAGCAAATGTTCCGCCACCATGTAACAATCCACACGCCAGCTGTCAGAAAGCCCGATCAGCGCCCCCAGACCGATTTTGTCGATCCCCGCGCGACCCAGCCTGTCCGGCGTTTCCAGCCGGAAAAAGAAGTCCTGTTTCTTGCCCTTCAGGTGATGCCGGGCGTACGTCGCCTCGTGGTAGGTTTCCTGGTAGACCATGACCCCGTCCAGCCCGAGGGTTTTGAGCTCCGCATACTCCTCCTGCGCCAGGGGCTGCACTTCCATCTGCAGCGACGCGAACTGACGGCGAATGGCGGGAAGGTGGTGACGGAAATAGTCCATTCCCACCTTTCCCTGATGTTCGCCCGTGACCAGTAGAAGATGTTCAAAGCCCATTTCACGAATAGCCGCGCACTCGCGGGCAATCTCACCTTCATCGAGCGTTTTACGCTTGATGCGGTTGCTCATGGAAAAACCGCAGTAGGTGCAGTCATTGGCGCACAGGTTTGAGAGATAAAGCGGCACGTAGAAGCTCACCGTGTTGCCAAAACGCTGGCGGGTGAGCCGCTGCGCTCGCTGGGCCATCGGTTCGAGGTATGCGCTGGCCGCCGGGGAGAGCAGGGCCATCAGATCCTCGCGGGTCAGATGGCGGGCATGCAGCGCGCGCTCCACGTCAGCCGCCGTTTTACTGTTAATGCGCAGGGCAATGTCGTCCCAGTTAAGCTGCCGCCAGCGCTCGGTAAACGTGCTCATGAGACCGCCTCCAGAAAACCGGTCAGCGGGCTGGTGGCCTGCGCCTGGAAACTGCGCGAGCCGGGACCGGACTCCCTTGCCAGCAGGCCAGCCTCTACGGCCATGCGGAACGCACGCGCCATCATGACCGGATCGTCGGCAACCGCGATGGCCGTATTGACCAGCACCGCGTCGGCACCCATCTCCAGCGCCTGCGCGGCATGGCTGGGCACGCCGATGCCCGCATCAACCACCACCGGTACGGTAGCCTGCTCAATAATGATTTCCAGCATCGCGCGGGTTTCCAGCCCCTGGTTGGAGCCAATGGGGGCGCCCAGCGGCATGACGGCGGCGCAGCCGACCTCTTCCAGCCGTTTGCACAGGACAGGGTCGGCGCCGCAGTAAGGCAGGACGGTAAACCCTTGCTGCACCAGCTTTTCAGCCGCTTTCAGCGTTTCGATAGGGTCGGGCAGCAGCCAGCGGGCGTCAGGATGAATTTCCAGCTTCAGCCAGCGGGTGCCGAGCGCCTCGCGGGCCAGCTGCGCGGCAAAAATCGCCTCTTCGGCCGTTTTGGCACCGGAGGTGTTGGGCAGCAGCGTGACGCCAGCCTCCAGTAAAGGCGCCAGAATGGCGTCGCTGTGATGACGCAGATCCACGCGCTTGAGCGCCAGCGTCACCAGCTGGCTGCCGCTTTCGCGAATGGCATCCACCATCAGCTGCGGCGAGGCGAATTTTCCGGTTCCGGTAAACAGATGTGAATCAAAGACTTTATCGGCAATACGTAACATCTCAGCCCCCTGCGATAACCTGAAACAGCAGGATCTGGTCGCCGTCATTGACCTGCTGATGTTCCCACTGCTCGCGCGGCAGGATCTGTTGATTGAGCGCCAGCGCCGTTCCCGGCCTGAGCTGACGCAGCTTGTCGAGCAGTACCGCAACGGTGAGCCCGTCGTCGCATCTCATCGGCTCATCGTTAAACAGAATGCGCATCGCGACCTCCGCATACCGGGCAGGGGGGGGGGGGGGGGTTTGGGCCCAAGGGGCCCCCCCCCGGGGGGGGGCGCGAACCACCCCCCCCCCGNNCCTCCGCATACCGGGCCGCGGCTGGCGCGGTGTAAGGCCAGATGGCGCCAGCCGCTGGAGCGGGCATCAAACAGCCGCAGCGTATTGCGTTCCGTCTCCATGCCGCTGAGCAGCTTGATGGCTTCCAGCGCCTGCATCGTGCCCATTACGCCGACCACCGGACCAAGAATGCCCGCCGTACGGCAGTTGCGCGCTGGCTCTGCATCATCCGGCCACAGGCAGCGATAGCAGCCCTGCGACCACGGCGGGGTCAGGACCATCATCTGCCCGCCGAAACCCACCGCGCTGGCCGTGATAAGCGGCGTATTATTTGCCACGCAGGCGGCGTTAATCGCCTGGCGCGTCGCCATGTTGTCCGTGCAGTCCAGCACCGCGTCGGCCAGGGCGACCTCACGGCGCAGGCTTTCGCCGCTGAGCCGATCCTGCAGGGCAATCAGCACGATATCCGGGTTGAGCTGGTTCAGGCGCTGCCGGGTGATTTGCGCTTTCGGCTGGTTGATATCCTCGGTGGTAAAGAGGATTTGTCGCTGCAGGTTGCTGAGGTGAACCTCGTCGTCGTCGGCCAGTACCAGCGTACCGATACCTGCGCCTGCCAGATAAAGCGCGGCGGGCGCGCCTAACCCGCCCAGACCGACAATTAGCACCCGGCTGGCGAGCAGCTTTTGCTGCCCGTCGATGGCGATATCTTCCAGCAGGATCTGACGGCTATAGCGCATAAAATCACGATCGTTCATCACCCGCTCCTGCCAGCTGTAACAGCTGTTCGGTGGCGAGACGCCAGTCTGCGGCCTGGGTGATGGCGCTGACGACGGCGATACTGCCGACGCCGGTCTCCAGCACCGCCGGGGCGCGTTCAAGGCTGATTCCGCCGATGGCGACGGTGGGGTAATCGGCAAGGCGTTTAACGTGACTCGCCAGCTGCGTCAGCCCCTGCGGTGCGGAGGGCATCTGTTTGGTTTGCGTCGGGAAGACGTGACCCAGCGCGATGTAAGAGGGACGGGCCGCCAGCGCCACGTCGATCTCCATGTCATCGTGTGTTGAAACGCCAAGACGCAACCCGGCTTCGCGGATAGCGCTAAGATCCGTTGTTTCCAGATCCTCCTGACCCAGATGCACGCCGTACGCCTGGTGCTTAACGGCCAGCCGCCAGTAGTCGTTGATAAACAGACGGGCGTTATGCCGACGCCCCAGCGCGATGGCGGCAACCACATCGGCTTCCACCTCGTCGTCGCGTTTATCCTTGATGCGCAGCTGGATCGTTCGAACGCCTGTCTCCAGCAGGCGCTCTATCCACTCCACGCTGTCCACCACCGGATAGAGCCCTAAACGGTAGGGGACGGACGGGAAATCGGGCTTATACATTACGCCTCCTCTTTTTTGAGGTAGATTTCGCCGCCTTTGGCGCGGAAGGTCTCAGACATGTCCGCCATACCCACTTCAATGGTCTGCGCGGCGGCGTAGTCGCGCACCTCCTGGCTGATTTTCATCGAGCAGAATTTTGGCCCGCACATAGAGCAGAAGTGCGCGACTTTACCTGACTCCTGCGGCAGGGTCTCGTCGTGATAGGCGCGGGCGGTGAACGGGTCCAGCGCCAGGTTGAACTGGTCTTCCCAGCGGAATTCAAAGCGTGCCTTCGACATGGCGTTATCGCGGATTTGCGCGCCCGGGTGGCCTTTGGCCAGATCCGCCGCGTGGGCGGCAATTTTGTAGGTGATCAGCCCCTGCTTCACATCCTCTTTGTTTGGCAGGCCGAGGTGCTCTTTCGGCGTCACGTAGCAGAGCATGGCGCAGCCGAACCAGCCGATCATCGCCGCCCCAATGCCCGACGTGAAGTGGTCATAGCCCGGTGCAATATCGGTGGTCAATGGCCCCAAGGTATAGAACGGCGCTTCGTGGCAGTGCTCCAGCTCCTCGGTCATGTTGCGGCGGATCATCTGCATCGGCACGTGTCCCGGACCTTCAATCATCACCTGCACGTCATACTCCCAGGCGATCTTAGTCAGCTCGCCCAGCGTGTGCAGCTCGGCAAACTGCGCTTCGTCGTTCGCGTCGCGAATAGAGCCCGGACGCAGGCCGTCACCCAGAGAAAGTGATACGTCGTAGGCAGCGCAGATTTCGCAAATTTCGCGGAAGTGCTCGTAGAGGAAGTTTTCCTGGTGATGGGACAGGCACCACTTCGCCATGATGGAACCGCCGCGCGAGACGATGCCGGTCAGGCGCTTCGCGGTCATCGGCACGTAGCGCAGCAGCACNNTGCCGTTGACCTTTTCCAGCGCCTGATAAATCGGGACGGTGCCAATCGGTACCGGGCTGTTACGCAGGATCCATTCGCGGGTTTCGTGTATATAGCGGCCGGTGGAGAGATCCATTACCGTGTCCGCACCCCAGCGAGTGGACCAGACCAGCTTCTCCACCTCTTCTTCGATGGAGGAGGTGACGGCCGAGTTACCGATGTTAGCGTTGACCTTCACCAGGAAGTTGCGACCGATAATCATCGGCTCGGATTCCGGGTGGTTGATGTTGGCGGGGATAATCGCGCGGCCTGCGGCCACTTCGTCACGCACAAACTCCGGCGTGATGTTCTCCGGCAGGCGAGCGCCAAAGCCTTCACCCGGATGCTGATAGCGCAGCACTTCGCTACGGATGCGCTCGCGACCCATGTTTTCGCGGATGGCGATGAACTCCATTTCCGGCGTGACGATGCCGCGGCGCGCGTAGTGCAGCTGGGTCACGCATTTGCCCGCCTTAGCGCGTTTTGGCGTCAGCAGGCCGGTAAAGCGCAGCTCGTCCAGACCGTCGTCGGCCAGGCGCTCTTTAGTGTATGCAGAACTCAGGACGCTCAGCTCTTCGCAGTCGTTACGCGCGTCAATCCACGGCTGGCGCAGCTTTGCCAGACCCTGCTGGACGTTGATGGCAACATCAGGATCGCCGTACGGGCCGGAGGTGTCATACACCGGCACGGCTTCGTTGTCTTCGTACTGCGGGTTATCTTTGCTGCCGCCGATAAGCGTCGGGCTGAGCTGAATTTCGCGCATTGGGACGCGGATATCGGCCTGCGAGCCGGAAATGTAGATGCGTTTCGAGTTCGGGAAAGCGGTGCCTTCCAGCGTGTCGATGAAGTGTTGGGCCTGTGCGCGCTGTTCGCGGCGGGTCAGTTTTGCAGTAGACATAGCTCATTCCAAAAGTGAAGGACATGGCTTGTCAGACGACGGATGAAGCAAGAGAGGATCGCCCTCAGGCGATACAACAGCAGTGTGACTCTTGTTCCCTTCGCAGGTATTAGCCTGATCAGGTTCCGCGGATCCCGAATTAACGGTCTCAGCCCGCGCTTTCAGGCGCTGGGCACTCCGACAAGAAAAATCCCCCTCGTGAGAGGGGCGAATGGTTGTAAATTACTCGTTAACGATGAAGAACTCAAGCAGGGCGCGCGACGTTCTCTTCGTTACTGATGTTCAAATCATTATCCAGCACGAGGGCGATCAGCTTATCTTCCAGCGTGAATCGCTCTTCCAGCGCTTCACCGAGGTCGGATAGCGCCTGCTGAAACTCAAGATAGTTATCGTGGTCGATAGCGTTCTCGAGCGCGGAATCATAGTAATCCATGATCTGCTGGGTGTTAGCTTCCAGAAGCGGATAGAGCTTGCTGGCCGCTAAATACGGCGTTGTCCCTTCCATTTCGCGGATAATGCGTTCATAAATATTGAAATGGCCGTCGGACAGATAGTCGACCAGGCCCTGACAAAAATCATCCAGCGCTTTTTCATTCAGTCGCATAAACGATTCTTTGCCAGGCTTAATACCGACCAGATTGTAATAAGCCACGAGTAGATGCTTGCGTACATGTAGCCAGCGATCCACCAGTTTGTTATTTCCTCTAACGCGCTCAGTCAGGCTTTGCAGCTGGTTTAACATGGTCGACTCCGCAAAATGTAGGATTGAATCTGCTTATCCAGAATGTAACCACAATGCTAACAACATGTCAGTGAAGCGAAGGTAGTGCAATAGATATGGATCGTATTATTGAAAAATCAGATCTTGGTTGGTGGATCGTCAGTCACGAACAAAAATTATGGCTTCCTGCCGGGGAAATCCCCTACGGTGCAGCTGAGGCGTTCGATCTCGTTGGCCAGCCAGCGCTACAGATCGGCGAGTGGCAGGGTGAGCCCGTGTGGTTGATCCAACAGCCCCGCCGCCAGGATATGGGATCCGTGCGCCAGGTGCTGGATCTGGACGTGGGGCTGTTCCAGCTGGCGGGGCGCGGCGTGCAGCTGGCTGAGTTTTATCGCTCGCATAAATACTGCGGCTACTGTGGTCATACCATGCGCCCGAGCAAAACCGAGTGGGCGATGCTCTGCAGCCACTGCCGCGAACGCTACTATCCGCAGATTGCGCCGTGCATTATCGTCGCTATCCGCCGGGAGGATTCCATCCTGCTGGCGCAGCATACCCGCCATCGCAACGGCATTCACACCGTGCTGGCCGGCTTCGTCGAGGTGGGCGAAACGCTGGAGCAGGCGGTGGCGCGCGAGGTAATGGAGGAGAGCGGGATCAAAGTGAAGAACCTGCGCTACGTCACCTCCCAGCCGTGGCCGTTCCCGCAGTCGCTGATGACGGCATTTATGGCCGAATACGACAGCGGCGAGATCGTTATCGACCAGAAAGAGCTTCTGGACGCGAACTGGTATCGCTACGACGATCTACCGCTGTTGCCTCCGCCGGGCACCGTGGCGCGTCGCCTGATAGAAGATACCGTGGCGATGTGTCGGGCCGAGTATGAGTAGTGTTACACTGAGGCCATGACGCTTAAGGAACTGCAAAAATGACCGAACTGAAGAACGATCGTTATCTGCGTGCGCTGCTGCGCCAGCCCGTTGATGTCACCCCGGTGTGGATGATGCGCCAGGCGGGACGCTATCTCCCGGAGTACAAAGCCACGCGCGCGCAGGCGGGTGATTTTATGTCGCTGTGCAAAAACGCCGAGCTGGCCTGCGAAGTGACGCTCCAGCCGCTGCGCCGCTTCCCGCTGGATGCTGCGATCCTCTTCTCGGATATTCTGACCATTCCGGATGCAATGGGCCTTGGCCTGTACTTCGAAACCGGCGAAGGCCCGCGTTTCACCTCCCCAATCAAAAGCAAAGCCGATGTGGATAAGCTGCCGATCCCCGATCCGGAAGGCGAGCTGGGCTACGTGATGAACGCCGTGCGCACCATTCGCCGCGAGCTGAAAGGTGAAGTGCCGCTGATTGGCTTCTCCGGCAGCCCGTGGACGCTGGCGACCTATATGGTGGAAGGGGGCAGCAGCAAAGCCTTTACCATGATTAAAAAGATGATGTACGCCGAGCCGCTGGCCCTGCATGCGCTGCTCGACAAGCTGGCGAAGAGCGTCACCCTCTATCTGAACGCGCAGATTAAGGCCGGTGCGCAGTCGGTGATGATTTTCGATACCTGGGGCGGCGTGCTGACCGGGCGCGATTATCAGCAGTTCTCCCTGTACTACATGCACAAAATCGTTGATGGCCTGCTGCGTGAAAACGAAGGCCGCCGCGTGCCGGTGACGCTGTTCACCAAAGGTGGCGGTCAGTGGCTGGAAGCGATGGCGGCAACCGGCTGCGACGCGCTGGGCCTCGACTGGACCACCGATATCGCCGATGCGCGCCGTCGCGTGGGCGACAAAGTGGCGCTGCAGGGCAATATGGACCCGTCCATGCTCTATGCGCCGCCAGCCCGCATTGAAGAAGAAGTGTCGACTATACTGTCTGGTTTCGGCCAGGGTGAAGGCCACGTCTTTAACCTCGGCCACGGCATTCATCAGGATGTGCCGCCAGAACACGCAGGCGTATTTGTGGAGGCGGTGCATCGGCTTTCTACCCAGTATCACAAGTAAGGAGTGATTATGGATCTCGCGTCGCTACGCGCTCAACAAATCGAACTGGCATCATCGGTGATCCGCGAGGATCGTCTGGATAAAGATCCTCCGCAGTACATTGGCGGAGCAGACGTCGGATTCGAGCAGGGTGGGGAAGTGACGCGAGCGGCGATGGTGGTACTGAAATACCCTTCGCTTGAGCTGGTGGAGTACAAGGTTGCGCGTATCGCGACCACCATGCCGTACATTCCGGGCTTTCTCTCCTTCCGCGAGTATCCCGCGCTGCTGGCAGCGTGGGAGCAGCTCTCGCAAAAACCTGACCTGCTTTTTGTCGATGGACACGGTATCTCACACCCGCGCCGTTTAGGCGTTGCCAGCCACTTTGGGCTACTGGTGGATGTGCCGACCATTGGCGTTGCCAAGAAACGCCTGTGCGGCGCGTTTGAACCTCTTTCAGCCGAGCCGGGCGCGCTGGCGCCGCTTGTCCATAAAGGCGAGCAGCTAGCGTGGGTCTGGCGCAGCAAGGCGCGCTGCAACCCGCTCTTTATCGCCTCCGGGCACCGGGTGAGCATGGACAGCGCCCTGGCGTGGGTGCAGCGCTGCATGAAGGGCTACCGCTTGCCGGAGCCGACGCGCTGGGCAGACGCCGTGGCCTCTTCGCGTCCGGCTTTTGTTCGTTGGCAGGAAATTCAGCGATGATTCAGGTAAACTGCGCCTAATTTTCGATTCGAGAGATCATCATGCTACAAAACCCGATTCACCTGCGCCTTGAGAAACTTGAAAGCTGGCAGCACGTGACGTTTATGGCTTGCCTGTGCGAGCGCATGTATCCCAACTATGCCGCGTTCTGTAAGGAGACGGGCTTTGGTGATGGCCATATCTACCGCCGCATTCTGGATCTGATCTGGGAAACGCTGACGGTAAAAGACGCAAAGGTGAACTTCGACTCCCAGCTGGAAAAGCTGGAAGAGGCGATTCCGGCTGCGGATGATTTTGACCTGTACGGTGTCTACCCGGCGATTGATGCCTGCGTGGCGTTAAGCGAACTGCTTCACTCCCGTCTGAGCGGTGAAACGCTGGAGCACGCAATTGAAGTCAGTAAGGCGTCTATTACGACCGTCGCGATGCTGGAAATGACCCAGGAAGGCCGCGAGATGACCGACGAAGAGCTGCGTGCGAACCCGGCGGTTGAGCAAGAATGGGACATTCAGTGGGAAATTTTCCGCCTGCTGGCAGAGTGTGAAGAACGCGATATTGAGCTGATAAAAGGGCTGCGCGCGGACTTACGAGAGGCTGGTGAGAGCAATATTGGTATAATTTTTAACCAATGAGACAATAAAACTTGAGATAACGCCCGTTTTGTCGCTCCTCGACTCTTCCCTTTCGCCCCTTGTCTGGTCTACATTTGGGGGGCGAAAAAAAGTGGCTATCGGTGCGTGTATGCAGGAGAGTGCTTTTTTGGCATTTTCGTCGCACTCGATGCTTAGCAAGCGATAAACACATTGAAAGGATAACTTATGAACAAGACTCAACTGATTGATGTAATTGCGGACAAGGCTGATCTGTCTAAAGTGCAGGCTAAAGCTGCTCTGGAATCTACCCTGGCTGCTATTACTGAGTCTCTGAAAGAAGGCGATGCTGTGCAACTGGTTGGTTTCGGTACCTTCAAAGTGAACCACCGCGCTGAGCGTACTGGCCGCAACCCGCAGACCGGTAAAGAAATCAAAATCGCCGCAGCTAACGTGCCGGCATTTGTTTCTGGTAAAGCACTGAAAGACGCTGTTAAGTAAGACGCGTGGCAGTGAACAGTTTTAGCGAAGGGGCGGTAACGCCCCTTTTGTCTTTCTGGCGTGGAACGCTCGCGCTGGCAGGCATGCTGCTGCTGTCAGCCTGCAGCCACGACACCTCCCTGCCGCCGTTTACCGCCAGCGGCTACGCGGATAACCAGGGCGCGGTCAGGATCTGGCGCAAAGATTCCGGCGGCGAAGTGCATCTGCTTTCTGCCTTCAGCCCGTGGCATAACGGCAATACATCGACTGCGGAATATCGCTGGCAGGGAGATGACCTGTCGCTGATTGAACTGAACGTCTACAGCAAGACCCCCGAACACGTGAAAGTGCGTTTTGACGATCATGGCGAGCTGAGCTTTATGCAGCGCGAAGTCAGCGGTCAAAAACAGCAGCTTTCCAGCGATCAAATCGCCCTCTACCGTTATCGTGCCGAACAAATCCGCCAGACCAGCGATGCGCTTCGTCTGGGACGCGTTGTGCTGCGCCAGGGGCGCTGGCATGCCGATGGGACGGTGACAACCTGCGAAGGACAGACGGTCAAGCCCGAGCTCGAATCCTGGGCAACCGAACACATACAACGTCGTCAGCGTCATTCATCAATGGAGGTGAGTGTGGCGTGGTTGGAAGCGCCGGAAGGCTCTCAGCTGCTGCTGGTGGCGAACGAAGACTTCTGCACCTGGCAGCCGACAGAGAAGAGTTTCTGAGTTCTGTGGGTTAAGCCGGATGGCGCTAACGCTTATCCGGCCTACGAACGATCCCCTCTCCCTTGAAGGAGAGGGTGAGGGTGTGAAATTACTCGCCCTGCTCGCGCGCAATCGCACGATAACCGATATCCTGACGGCTAAAGCTGCCGTTCCAGTGAATATCCGCCATCAGCGCGTAGGCGCGTTTCTGCGCTTCTGCCACGGTATGGCCCAGCGCGGTTGCACACAGCACGCGTCCGCCGTTGGTGAGGACGCGATCGTCGTCAGCCAGCTTCGTACCCGCATGAAACACCTTCGCACCGTCAATCTCTTCCAGCGGCAGGCCGTGGATTTCATCCCCGGTGTTGTAGTTGCCTGGATAACCACCTGCAGCAATCACCACGCCCAGAGACGCACGCTCGTCCCACTCTGAGGTTTTCTCGTCGAGCTTGCCTTCGCAGGCTGCCAGACACAGTTCCACCAGATCGGATTTCATGCGCAGCATGATGGGCTGCGTTTCCGGATCGCCAAAGCGGCAGTTGAATTCGATGACCTTAGGGTTACCCTGCTTGTCAATCATCAGACCCGCGTAGAGGAAACCGGTGTAGGTGTTGCCTTCCGCCGCCATCCCTTTCACGGTTGGCCAAATGACGCGATCCATGGTGCGCTGGTGGACTTCGTCAGTCACTACCGGAGCGGGGGAGTAAGCGCCCATTCCGCCAGTATTCGGGCCGGTATCGCCATTACCCACACGCTTGTGATCCTGGCTGGTGGCCATCGGCAGAACGTGCTCGCCGTCGACCATCACGATAAAGCTCGCTTCTTCACCGTCGAGGAACTCTTCGATCACGATGCGGTGGCCCGCATCGCCAAAGGCGTTGCCCGCCAGCATATCCTGAACCGCGGCTTCTGCTTCTTCGAGGGTCATCGCGACGATAACGCCTTTACCAGCGGCCAGACCGTCGGCCTTGATGACAATCGGCGCGCCTTTTTCACGCAGGTAGGCCAGGGCTGGCTCCACTTCGGTGAAGTTCTGATATTCCGCCGTCGGGATGTTGTGACGCGCGAGGAAATCTTTGGTGAAGGCTTTGGAGCCTTCCAGCTGCGCGGCGCCTTCCGTTGGCCCGAAGATTGTCAGACCCGCCGCGCGGAACGCATCCACCACGCCAATCACCAGAGGGGCTTCCGGGCCCACAATCGTCAGATCGATTTTCTCGCTCTGGGCAAAACTCAGCAGCGCCGGGATATCGGTCACGCCGATAGCCACGTTTTGCAGCGCGGGTTCCAGCGCGGTACCGGCGTTGCCCGGTGCTACGAAGACTGTTTTCACCAGCGGAGACTGCGCCGCTTTCCAAGCCAGAGCGTGCTCGCGTCCGCCGTTACCAATCACTAATACTTTCATTTTCTGCTCCGGGAATTAATGGCGGAAGTGGCGCATGTCGGTGAAGATCATCGCAATGCCGTGTTCGTCGGCGGCGGCAATCACTTCGTCGTCGCGGATTGAGCCGCCAGGCTGGATCACGCAGGTGATCCCTACAGCGGCTGCCGCGTCGATACCGTCACGGAACGGGAAGAAGGCGTCAGAAGCCATGGCGGAGCCTTTTACTTCCAGACCTTCATCGCCTGCTTTAATGCCCGCGATTTTCGCGGAGTAAACGCGGCTCATCTGGCCTGCGCCTATCCCGATAGTCATGTTTTCTTTGGCGTAGACGATGGCGTTGGATTTGACGAACTTCGCGACCTTCCAGCAGAACAGCGCGTCACGCAGTTCCTGTTCGGTCGGCTGACGTTTGGTTACCACGCGCAGGTCGGCTTCTGTCACCATACCCAGATCGCGGTCCTGAACCAGCAGGCCGCCGTTCACACGCTTGAAGTCCAGGCCCGGCACGCGTTCTGCCCACTGGCCGCAAACCAGCACGCGTACGTTCTGTTTCGCCGCGGTGATTTTCAGCGCCTCTTCGGATGCCGATGGCGCGATGATCACTTCAACGAACTGGCGGGAGATGATGGCCTGTGCGGTTTCAGCATCCAGCTCGCGGTTGAAGGCGATAATGCCGCCGAACGCAGAGGTTGGGTCGGTTTTGTAGGCGCGATCGTAGGCATCCAGAATAGAGGTGCTCACCGCAACGCCGCATGGGTTCGCATGCTTGACGATAACGCAGGCCGGCTCGCTGAACTCTTTCACGCACTCCAGCGCGGCGTCGGTGTCGGCAATGTTGTTATAGGAGAGCGCTTTGCCCTGAACCTGCTGGGCAGTCGCAACAGAGGCTTCTTTTACCTCTTCTTCTATATAGAAGGCTGCCTGCTGGTGGCTGTTCTCGCCGTAACGCATATCCTGCTTCTTAATGAAGTTCAGGTTCAGGGTGCGCGGGAAACGGCCAGAAGGATCTTTGCTTTCACCGTGGTAAGCAGGCACCAGGCTACCGAAGTAGTTGGCGATCATGCTGTCGTACGCCGCGGTGTGCTCGAAGGCTTTGATGGCGAGGTCGAAACGCGTTTCCAGAGTCAGTGACCCTTCGTTGGCATCCATCTCATTAATAATGGTTTCGTAATCGCTGCTCTTTACGACGATGGCCACATCTTTATGGTTCTTGGCCGCGGAGCGCACCATGGTTGGGCCGCCGATATCAATATTCTCTACGGCATCTTCCAGAGAACAGCCTTCGCGGGCTACGGTCTGGGCAAACGGGTAGAGGTTAACGACAACCATGTCGATTGGGGCGATGTCATGCTGTTCCATAATGGCGTCGTCCTGACCGCGACGGCCAAGAATACCGCCGTGCACTTTCGGATGCAGGGTTTTGACGCGTCCATCCATCATTTCCGGGAAACCGGTGTAATCGGACACTTCGGTTACCGGCAGACCTTTATCTGCTAACAGGCGAGCGGTACCGCCTGTAGAAAGCAACTCCACACCGCGTGCGGAAAGTGCCTGAGCGAATTCGACGATACCGGCTTTATCAGAAACACTGAGCAGAGCGCGGCGGACTGGACGACGTTGTTGCATGGTAAATCCCCTGGATTTCACGATTACAGAGAGCGTTAGATGAATTTTCCTGCGAAAAACTCATCTAACACACCTGACGGGGCATCCTTATTAAGCGCGAGCATTTTAACGAAAACGTTTGCGCAACGCTCGCACATTTTCACTTTTTCGTATCATTGTGGATAAGTCTGTGTGTAAAAAGGTATAAGGCGGGGTTTTGCT